>NZ_BAABMI010000031.1:0-86138 GCF_054785195.1 Secundilactobacillus muriivasis
TAAGCAAGATCAAAAGCCGTCAGTTTTTGAAAAACATGAAAACTGACGACTTTTTTGAAAGGTATGAATAATTCAGGATTATGAATAATTTTAAGCAGAAACTAGCTAAGTGTAATACCAAGAACGTGCACTATAAGATGTATAAAGTTGGGCGTGATTGGTTTTTTGCAAGCGCTTCAATTATTGCGTTAAGTCAATTTTTGTTTGGTGGGACCGTTAAAGCTGATACGACAAATACCAGTCAATCGACGATCACAACGGCTAAGGTGACCGCGGCAACACCGCAATCAGGGGACACCTATACGCTAACGACAAGTGCAACGGCGGATGCAGACGGTAGTCAAGCGCAACAAGAGACAGCTACAACACTGGATAAATCGGATTTGGCAACCAACACGCCTAGTTCGGAAACTGCGCAGACACCTGAGCAGTCTACGGCGACAACGAGTGATTCAAGTTCGGTTGATTCGACAACGACAGCAGCGACTGATGTTCAATCAGTTCAAAAACCGGAAACTAGTGAATCAACGGCGGCAACGCCCAGTGCGACTGGTGAGGTCCAAAACACTGATGGTGCTAATGCGACGACTACAAGCGCGGCTAACGACACCAGTAGCACACCGGTTACGGATTTAACGTCACAATTGCCTGCTGGGAGTAAGGTAACGACAAACCAAGGAAAAACGGTTATTCAGTTACCAGCTAACAGTGATTTAGACGCTGCCAAACAAGTTGTTTCGGCTAGCGGTATCGCCGGTTCGGTTGAAATTAACGCTGCCGCGGCTGATACGGGTGCGATTCAATTGTCTGGTAAAGAGGATGAGTGGAACACGGTCAAGAATGACGAGGTTGGTTATGGTAAGGTTGCTGCGACTGATGCGAAGACTGCTAGCGAATCGTTTACGGCTGGCGGCGTAGCAACAATGGGAACTGATGGGACGGTAACATTACTGCCAGTTAAGAGTAAAAATGAGGTTGCGCAATATATTTTTAATAATAATCTGGACATGACTAAAGAATGGTCGTTGTCTGGTTACTTTAACTTTGCGGATACTTGGAATGCAGGGAAAAACGGTTGGAGTTTTGCGAATGGTGCAGGAATTATTATTTCTGGCGCAACTGCGGCAGAATTGGCTGCCGGAAACGGTGATGCTTCATTGGGAATTGGCGGTATTCCGGATACTATCATTGCTAGTCTGGATATGTATAACAATCCTACCGTCACTAATGGCACCTATACGAATCCTGAGACTAACACGACAGTTGATTACACTGTTACGAAAGATGAAATAATTGAAGGAACTACTAATCCGGGTGGTAATCCAGGACCTTTAAATGGTGATGGCGTTTTAATTAATAAAGATGATTCAAGTATGTCTGCTGGTGGATTAGCAGTTAACAGCCAGACGGCAGAATCGGCGTTGAAATTTATGACAACTAACAGTGATGGGAGCGTTGTAAGTAGTACTGATACGACTGCGTATGCACCGGGTTCCGGAAATCAGATGGTTACGGATGCGAATAAGAAAAATCCTAGTATTGGTACAAATTATCCATGGAAAGATTACTTTACCGTTGTCTGGACACCTACTGGTACGGTTGTAAACGATAAAATTACAGGGACGTTAACGTTGTATATGACAGGAAATACGATTCTTTTTCCATCAACTTATGATTCCGATGGAGACGGTACAGCCGATGCCAACTTTAAAATTAGTACCACTTATGATGCACCAATAAACGCAACAGTGGGTTTAGTTGCAGCATCAAGTCCATCAGGAGTTACAACTGGTAATGCCGGTCAACGCCCAACCACCGCTCAAGTCACCAAAATTTCCGCCGCCCTAAAAACAGCCGGTGTCACTGTCTACTACAAGGGTCTACCCGATAATATCGTACTGAAGGAATCCACCATCTATGCCAACGTGGGTGACGAAATACTGGTCACCGGTGATGCAACTACCGCAGGCTCAGGTACCTATATTGCGCCAATCGTCAGTGGGTATCACGTTGATTCTGTTACGGGTTTAACCAGCCCACTTTCAGGTAACGTTGATAATCTGGTTGCTCAACTGAATGATAACGGATCGAACCCCAATATAATTACAGTAACCTACGCAGCTGATTCACAAACTGCGCAATTGTCAATGGATGGGACAGTTGATCCTAATTCGGCAACGTCAGGAAAAACGGGTGACTCGATTAAGTTTGCGATCACCGATAGTAGCATTCAACAAGCCGGAGAAACATACACAGTAACGGCACCATCCGGCAGTGTATACAGTTCACTCTCAGCAGCGTTAGCGGCAGAAGGTACTTATGATAACACCGCAAATGGCGCAAGTGGGCCGGATAGCGAGGTTCAGAATTTTAATATTACGATCTATAAAATCACGGCTGCTAATGTCACTAATGAACCCGATGTTTCAACAGCAGCGACTAATTTAACGAAGTTGATTTCTGGCGATCAGCCTTTGGATGGCGCGGCAATCACCGCGGCAGCAACGGCTTTGAAAAAGGCACAGGATGCTGCTCAATCATCACGAAGGACGGCAGTAGACGGCGCCAATAACTTAATTACCGCTGCTAAACCATTAGCAACCAACCAGTCAGTTGGTACCGATGGTAAAACGCTTCAAACGCTATACGATAATTTAACCAGCCTCGTTAACGATACGACAACGGATGACATTTATGGTAGCGATGGTCAGATATATAAAACTGCAACGGATTTACCATCCGGCGTCACGCCAGTTAGTTTGACGACGGCTGTCGAGACAGCAACCACCGCACTACAAAATGGCATTCAACACTTACAAACGACAATGAATGTAGCACCGTACGCACAAGAACCGATGCCTGATACAACGGATGGGACAACGCTTGGCGATGCCGCAACGGCACTAGACGAGACTGCACCAACCGATTATGCGGCTTTGAGTACCCAAATCGTGGCGCTGCAAGCGGCTATTGACGGTGCTAAAGATAACCGTTCAATTGCGGAAAAAAACGCCGAAAATACGATGACGGATCCTGCTACGACGGCCGTTGCGACTACTCCAGCGGTCAGCGATGCAATCAAGCAGCTAAATACGGCTTTAGATAACGCGGAAGGTAACACAGGTACGACTGCCCAAATCACAACGGCGACCGATACTTTGAAGAATCTGGTTACTGCCGTTGGTAACGCCAACACAGCACTTGGCAACGTTGACCAATACGGAAAAGATGTTTCGACCCCAGCAACCGATCTTAAGAATGCTTTGGCGGACTCAGCAACCAGTACCGCACAATTAACTGATTTAACGACAGCTTTAACAACGGCACTTAAAACCGCTACTACGGATCGGGCAACAGCTAATGATGCGGCGACAACAATTGAGGGTACTGCGACAGAAGCAATCGTTGCGGCCAATCCGGATGTGGCGGCAGTAGTTGAAAAACTTAAAACAACTGTAACCAAGGCTGGCAACGATACCGATGGGACAACGGGAACGAGCGACATTAACGCTGCCATTGTGGCGGTAGCAACTGCCATTAGCGGTGCCACCTCACCATACAGTAATGAAGTAGCCGTTCAGGGTGCTAAAACGGTGCTAGATCAGGCACTTGCTGCTAGCCCTGCTGATATTGCGGCGATTAACAACGCAACCACTGATTTAACGCAGGCCATTGATCAAGCGAAAACATTACGGGATGGTGCTGAATCAACGGCTTCAACGATTGAGTCGACGGTTGACCAGAGTACGACTTTAAAGGATAACGAAGCTGTTCAAAATGCCAAAAATGCTTTAACTAATGCAATTACGGGTGCGGATAATGGTACCGGCGATACAGCAAGTATCACACAGGCCATCACGGATTTGGCAACCGCAGTGAGTGGTGCAACTGATCCATTAACGAATGAACCAGAAGTTGAGAAAGCCAAAAATGCGTTAGATAATGCGCTGAAAGATGGTACTGCAACCCCAGAAACTTTAACGGCTTTAACAACAGCGTTAACGACCGCTTTAGATGACGCCAAAACACCACGGGACGAAGCGGTATCTAAGGGTCAAACAGTCGTTGATACGGTGGATCAAAGTACAGCTTTAAAAGATAACGAAGCCGTTCAAAATGCCAAAAATGCTTTAACCAAAGCAATTACGGATGCGAACGATGGAACTGGCAACACAGCAAGCATCACGCAGGCTATCACGGATTTGGCAACCGCAGTGAGTGGTGCAACTGACCCACTGACAAATGAACCAGAAGTTGAGAACGCCAAAAATGCGTTAGATAATGCGCTGAAAGATGGTACTGCAACCCCAGAAACTTTAACGACTTTAACCACGGCACTAACAACCGCTTTAGATAACGCCAAAACACCACGGGACGAAGCGGTATCTAAGGGTCAAGCATTCGTTGATACGGTGGATCAAAGTACAGCTTTAAAAGATAACGAGGCCGTTCAAAATGCCAAAAATGCTTTAACCAAAGCAATTACGGATGCGAACGATGGAACTGGCAACACAGCCAGCATCACGCAGGCTATCACGGATTTGGCAACCGCAGTGAGTGGTGCAACTGACCCACTGACAAATGAATCAGAAGTTGAGAAAGCCAAAACAGCGCTAGATAATGCCCTAAAGACTGAAACGGTCACAACAGCCGAAATTAGCGCATTAACTGATGCCCTAGATAGTGCGAAGACAGCACGGGATAACGTGATTCAGGAAGCAACAACGGTCATTACGGATACGGCTGGTGTTAAGGATTCAGCGGTAGGGTCAGCCATTAATGATTTACAAACTGAACTGGACAATGTTGATAAAGGAACGGTGACAACCGCCAATATTCAAGCAGCAATCGATCAGGTGACAATTGCGGTTGATGGCGCTGCAACTGCTGCAATCGATGCAACGAAACCGTACAGTAAGGAAGACGCAGTCAATGATGCCAAAACGGCACTTCAAACGGAAATTGATAAGCACGCAGACGCCAAAACGATTGCGGCTAAAACGGTTGGTTTAACCACGGCTATTGCGACCGCTAAAACGTTACGGGACAATGCAGATGATGCTGCAACGGATGCGTTAAAGACGGTCACGGCAACGGTGAGTTCAAACCCAACTGTGACAGAAGCCGTGAAAAAGTTGAAGACGGCAGTTCAAATGGCTGGCGATGATAACGGGACAACCGCTGCAATCAACGATGCAATTACAGCGCTCGCAACTGCCATTAGCGGTGCCACCTCGCCATACAGTAATGAAGTAGCCGTTCAAGATGCTAAAAAGGCGCTAGATCAGGCACTTGCTGCTAGTCCTGTTGATATTGCAACGATTAACCAAGCAACCACTGATTTAACGCAGGCCATTGATCAAGCAAAAACGTTACGTGATGGTGCTGAATCAACGGCTTCAACGATTGAGTCGAAGGTTGACCAGAGTACGACTTTAAAGGATAACGAAGCTGTTCAAGATGCCAAAAATGATTTAGCCAATGCAATTACGGATGCGGACAATGGTACCGGCGACACAGCAAGTATTACGCAGGCTATTACGGATTTAGCAACTGCAGTGAGTGGTGCAACTGATCCACTGACGAATGAACCAGAAGTTGAGAAAGCCAAAAATGCGTTAGATAATGCACTGAAAGGTGGAAATGCAACGCCAGAAACTTTAACGACTTTAACCACGGCACTAACAACCGCTTTAGATAACGCCAAAACGCCACGAGATGAAGCGGTATCTAAGGGTCAAGAAGTAGTTGATACGGTGGCTCAAAGTCCAGCTCTAAAAGCTAACGAAGCCGTTAAAACTGCTACCACCGCTTTAACCACCGCAATTACGGATGCGAATAATGGTACCGGCAACACAGCAAGCATCACGCAGGCCATCACGGATTTAGCAGCCGCAGTCAGCAACGCCACCGCACCATTAACGAATGAGCAGGCGGTTGGCGATGCGAAAGCGGCGCTAGACAAGGCGTTGAATACCGATGCGACAACACCTGATAAGATTGCAACATTGACCACTGACCTAACCACGGCACTAAATACCGCTGAGGCGGTCCGTAATCAAGCTGCAACTGATGCAGCTACCGCAATTACGGCTGCTACCGGTGTGAAGGATGAGCCAACGGTAAAGCAGGCCATTACAGACTTGCAAACCACGTTAGATGGTGCTGATAAGGGCACTCAGACCACGGCTGATATTCAGCAGGCGATTGATAAGTTAACGGCCGCAACTACGACCGCTGCTAATACCGCAGCTAATGCAACAAAGCCATACAGCCTTGAACCAGCAGTAGCGGCTGCTAAAGCGGCGTTGACCACCGCAATCGGAAACGGAACTGATACGAAGACGATTGCTGATAATACGGCCGCCTTAACCGCAGCAACGGCCAAGGCCAAAACGCTAAGAGATACGGCCAACGGTGATGCGAACACCGCATTAGGAAACGTGACCGAAAGCCTGAAGTCCGTGCCAGCAGTCTCAACAGCGGTTGAACAGTTAACGACGGCAGTTCAAAATGCAAGCGATGATAAAGGCACGACAGCCCAAATCAATGATGCAATCACGGCACTTGCGAATGCTATTAGCGACTCAACGGCACCATATGGCACTGAACAAGCAGTTAACGATGCCAAAACGGCATTAGACGGAGCGTTAGGTGCCAATCCAGTCAAGACGCCTGCCGAACTCAATCAATTAACAACCACTTTGACGCAAGCAATTGAAGCGGCGAAAACGGTCCGTGATGGCGCAAATGCGGATGCAACAACGGCCACAGAAACGGTTGATCAGAGCCCGGTATTATCGAAAAATACTGCCGTTCAAACCGCCGTCACCGCTTTGAAGACGGCGACGACTCAAGCTAACGCTGGTCAAGGCACCACGGCAGCTATCAATCAAGCGATTACGGATCTCGCTAAAGCGGTGAGCGGTGCCACTGACCCACTCACGAACGAAACCGACGTTGCCACCGCCAAGACGGCGTTAGATGACGCGCTGAAGACGGCTACCACAACGCCTGCCGAACTTAACGACCTAACTACGGATCTCGCAACTGCTTTAGAAGCGGCCGCGACCGATCGAGATCAGGCGACAACGGCCGCAACAACTGCAATCAATGATGCTAATGACGTTAAGACCGATGACGGCGTTGCGCAAGCCATTTCAACGTTACAGAAGACGCTGACTAACGCGGGGAAGGGTGCTGCGACAACTGACGATGTTTTAACCGCAACGAAGCAGGTCAACACGGCAATCGGACAGGCGGCAACGCACGCTATCAGTGCAACTGCACCGTACAGTTTGGAATCAGCGGTTGCAACGGCAAAGGATACGTTGAATCAGGCGATTGCGACGAACGCTACGCCGAAGACGCAGAGTGAGCTCACGAGTAAGTTAAATGAAGCAATCGAGACAGCGCAAGGTGATCGGACGCAAGCTCAGACGGCTGCCGATACGGCGATTACTGATGCTGAACCCGTAAAGGCTAATCCGGCAGTTGCGGCAGCTATTGCGACCCTGAAAACGGCCCAAACGACGGCTGATAACGATGCCAATACCACGCAAGATATTTTAGATAAGACTCAGGCACTTAAAGACGTGATTACAACAATCAAGTCGACCATTAAAACGGCGCAGGATTTGGTCACCACGACCACCGCACCGGTTAGTTTGGAACCTGACGTTCAAAGCGCTAAGCAGGCCTTGCAGACGGCTTTGGCCGATCCAGCGACAACGAGTGAAACGTTGACGAAATTAACAACGGCACTAGATCAGGCGCTTAAAGCGGCCAATACGACTCGTGATGATACTAACGACGATGCCGCTGACGTGGTAAAACAAGCTGGTGATGACGCGGTGGCGCAAAATGCCACGGTTGCTGCGGCGATTGCTGACCTCAAAGACGTGCAACAACAGGCCGGTTCCGATGCTGCAACGAGTCAGCAAATTACTAAGGCGATTTACCGAGTAGCGGATGCAATTCGGTCGGCAACTAAGGTTAAAACGGCTGCTGGACTGGCCCTTCACATTCAAATCAGTCCGGTTAAACTAGAGGCGGCGGTTGCGAAGGCCGGCCAAGATCTCAGTCGGGCACTTGATAACCCATCAACGGATACCCCAACCCTTGAACGGTTAACGGCGGCGTTAACGACAGCCATCGATAACGCTAAGACTGCGCGTGACGTTGTTAATCAAACAGCGGATGAGACGGTCAAGGCCACTGATGACGCAATGTCGACCTCAGCGGCCACTAATCCACTAGTTGCACAGGCCGTTAAACAGTTACAGGATGTTCAAGACAAAGCAACTACGGGTGATGCTACCACCGCAACCATTGAAGCAGCGGCCGAAGCACTGAAGACGACGATGACGGCGGTCAATGGTGCTAACAGCGCATTGGGTGATACCGCACCATTCTCTAATGAAACGGCAGTCGCAACGGCGAAGGACACGCTTCAAACGTTACTGCAAGATCCAAAGGCAACGCCAGCGACCGTTACGGCAGCAACAACGGCGTTAGAAGATGCAGTCACGGCCGCCAAAGACGCACGGCAAGCAGCCAACGATGCCGCAAACGCCGCAGTAACAGCGACTAAGACTAACGGCAACGCCCAGAATCCAACTATCACGAAGTTGGTTGAGACGTTACAAAATCTTCAAACCGAGGCCGCGGCAGATAACGCCAAGACGGCTGACATTCAAACGGCTACCAGTCAGCTGAGTGATGCAATCGAGGCTGCCAATCAAGCAGCTGCAGCGGCGACTGCTGAAGCAGCGACAACGGCAAACGCAACGACTGATGAGCAAGCGTCATCAACTGAGCAAGCACCAGTTTCTGGGCCAGCAACAACGATGCTGCCAGAAGCTAATTCAAACATCAATGGTACCGATGCGGATCATCAAGAACAACGGCAGTCACCAAATACTCAGAATAGTTCTACCGTCACAACATCAAATGGCCAACAAGCAGACTCACAAACGCATCAAACGGTTAACGCAGCCAACCTTAATGCGAGTGGTGAAGCCGCAGGTGAACAAGCAGGTATGGTTAAAGGCCAGGATCAACTGAATACCACCAATACCAGCGACTCAAGTACAGTATTACCACAAACTGACGAGGATGCTAATGCGGCAGCGGTAGCCACTGGCATCGGGTTGTTGAGCCTGTTAGGGCTGTTCGGTCTTGGTAAGAAGAAACGGCGGCGTGATGATCAGTAGTATTTGATTTTAGAAGAAGGGGCGTTATAAAGAAGGTGCGTGGGGAATTACCTGATGACAGACACCCAGCGTAAATGAATAATCACGTGCACATAAAAAACGTCATAAAAGCCACTGCAGGCTCATCTTAGCTGCAGTGGCTTTTATTGAGTTATTTGTTAATCTAAGTTAATTTTGGCATAGTAGGTCCGCTAATTATCAGGCGATGGCGGCACTTTAGAGACTTTGCCCGAACTTATAAATGGCATAGACCACACTGATGATACATGATAAAATCAAGGATGTAGGAAAGTTAGTGAGGGTTGGCGATCCCAAACAAAGGAGTTGGTGCTTATGGAACACCGTAGCACTTGTTTTTATCCCGATGGAAAGGAACGCCTTGGTGGCAGCCATCATTTGGTTGTTTTTTGTACTCATTCCATTTTTGATTGGTCTAAGACGCGCAACTCATCATTTGAGATTGTGGGTCATCGAACTGATTGGACTGACGATTGTAGTGCAAATATTAGTGATAATCATCAAAAAAGACCGCACATAAACTTTTGGCCAAGTTTGCGGTCTTTTTTGACTAAATAATTAAGCCAGCCGTCATTAACGGCACTACAACGGGTGGTGTTCCAGCACCACTTGCTTACATAAGTTAGTTTAGCATTTAGAACATGACATCGTCAACTAAAGCAAGATGTGAATTTGATTGATATAAAGGTGGTATTTCATGGAATCTGATTTAGATTTATTAATGCAGGTAGATTAGCTAACCCACGGACTAGTTGTGGGCTTTTGGGTGCTGTTAGTGGTTGATGCAATCTTGGTTGGGTTGATTATCGTCACCCGGATGTTAACTTGGATGATCCTGCTGTTAGCATGGTTGATTGAGCGGAACGATGACCGACGGATGAAAGGGTAGCGACGAACAGCGTTATTAACCAGATGGCGGAAAAGCCCACTAACCTGTGATTGGCAGTTAGCGGGCTTTTCAGATTATCCCAGCGTCAAACAGCGCTAACCCTCAGCCAAATTGATACAGTAAGTAGCACCACAACAGCCGTCACCGGAAAAATCTAATTTTCTCATTTAATTGCCATTAAGTGTGTTATACTATGCACATACCCAGTAAAATAAACAAAGGGTGTCACACATAATTAAGTTCATAGCAGTTCACTACATAACTAAGGGGTGTTTCATATGACCTACAAATTTTCAAAGCGCGTTCCACAATCCGACACTGATGCTGTTGGCGATATCTTAAAAGTTGCTGGTGATCCAAAAGTCATGTCGTTTGCGGGTGGCTTGCCTGCACCAGAATTGTTCCCAGTTGAACAAGTTAAGAAGGCGGCCGACAAGGTCTTAGATGAAAAGGGTCAATCAGCGTTGCAGTACGGTTCTTCACAAGGCGTGCCAGAATTACGGGACGTGATTTTAAAGCGGCTTAAAGTTGAAGGCATCGATACCGATACGGACCACGTGATGGTCGCAACCGGATCACAACAGTCGATCGACTTGACCGGGAAAATGTTCATCGATGAGGGCAGCACTGTTATCGTTGAAGATCCAACTTACCTGACCGCGATTGACGTGTTCCGTTCATACGGCGCACGGTTCGTTGGCGTTGATATGGACGAAGATGGGATGCGGATGGATTCGCTGGAAGAAGCCCTAAAGGCTAACCCAGATACCCGTCTCATCTACACGGTGCCAACGTTCCAAAACCCAACTGGTCGGACAATGACCTTGGCACGGCGGAAAAAGTTAGTCGAATTAGCTGAAAAATACGATGTCATGATCCTCGAAGATAACCCATACGGCGCCATTCGTTGGGAGGGCGAGAACTTGCCAGCCCTGAAGTCTCTCGACAAGAGTAACCACGTCATCTACATGGGGACGATGTCGAAGATCTTCGCCCCCGGCTTACGGTTAGGTTGGGTCGTCGCTGATCCGAAGTTGATCAAAAAGTATACGATGATGAAGCAGTCCGCCGACTTACACACGGACAGTTTTGCCCAGTACGTTGCGGCTGAGTATTTTGCCGAAAACGACATCAACGAACACATTGCAGCCATCACCGCGCTCTACCACAAGCGTGAACAGATCATGGTGAATGCTGTTGATAAATACTTCCCAGCGGGCGTCACCCACAGTAACCCTGAAGGTGGCATGTTCCTCTGGGTCATGGTCCCCGGCGTTGAGGACTCACAGAAGTTGTTTGACGCAGCCCTCAAACGCAACGTGGCCATCGTGCCTGGTGATCCGTTCTTCGGGAACCAAACGATTCCTGGGACGTTTAGAATGAACTATTCGAACACGCCGGAAGATAAGATCGAAGATGGCGTGAAGCGCTTGGCTGAAGCCATTGAGGAAGTTATGGCGGATGGTGAGAAGTAACTGTTAGTTTTAAGAATTAGTTGAATAATGTGAAAAGGTCTCGTAGGTCCTCAGATTGAGGATCTTGCGAGACCTTTTTGGACCGCTAGATTCAAGTGATTTCACTATAATAGAAAAGTTCTAAAAACGGTTAATCAATTGATTAGAATTGTGATATTATTAATTTGAAAACGGATCGATTTAGTCAGCCACCTGGAGAATGGCTGACGGTTAGAATCGATGCGGTCACCTTTGGAGGGGGATTTTATTATGAATAAGCATGGGCGTAGTCTAGGTGAAACTAAGACTCATTTTAAAATGTATAAAAAAGGCCGTAACTGGATGGTAGCAGGGGTTGCCATGACGAGTTTCGGTCTAAGTGTGGTTGGGTTTGGACCCCAGACTGCTAAGGCGGATACGGCGACCACGGATGCTGATACAACGGCCGTCAGTACCGTTACGACTGATGATCAGGAAGTCGCGTTAAAGACGGGGAATACTAGCCAGGCAGAGTCGACTGGAACGGCGCAAGCAGCAACTAGTTCGACGACTGCTGCGACAAGTAAGCAAGCACCAACGACGGCAGCAGCATCGACTACTGACACTGACAAGACGGTAACCGAAGCAGATGAGAGTGCGTCGACAACTGTTGCTAAGGCAACGGCGAGTGATGATAGAACTACTGCTACAACACCTGATACGACAACAGCGACAAAGTCTGGATCAACTAATAGTGAATCAACACCAGTAACCGTTACAACTGACGACACCGCTAATACTGCCAATCAGGAAACAGCGACAAGCGCTTCAGTTGAAACGCCAACGTCAATTCAGGGTAGCGAAACCGTCACGAACTTAAAGACGGCTGGTGATGCTGCTTTTGAAGCGGCCAAGAAGGTTGCTAGTGAAAATTATAAGACACTGGGAACGGCGCAGAAGATCGTGCGGATGGCAGATAGTGCGGTTTATACTCTTGCGAATGGCGAATCAGTAACAACTGGCGCGGACTTTACTGTTAATACCGCGCCAACTGGTACGGATATTGCTGACGGCACTTTTGGTACCAGTCAGTGGCGCGTGTCTGATGATAAGGTTTTGCATATTGGTGCGGGTGAATTGGGCACGAGTCACGGAACGTTGATTAATTCCGATGGCACCCGTCGCTGGGCAAGTAGCAATTGGACCGCTTTTCAAGATAACATTAAAACAATCGATATTGAAGAAGGGGTAATTGCGCCGGTAGATGTAAGTTATCTATTTGATCATTTAGAAAATTTAACTACTATCAATGGGTTAGACAATCTAGATACGTCAAAAACTCAAAATTTTACTGATATGTTTGCTGAAAACAATCGACTGACGAATTTAAAAACAGAGGACCTGGATACCTCATCGGCCACAAACCTTGGTGGGATGTTTTTAATGGATATTGACCTGTATTCATTGAATCTCAGCACGTGGGACGTTTCTAATGTGACGAACTTCTCGTATATGTTTGCATACGCTGGTATAAATTCGTTAGATTTAACTAATTGGGTGACAACTAGCGGTAAATCTTACGGTGGAATGTTTTCTGAAATCGGAGACTTAACGCAGATTACCTTTGGTACCGGATTTACCATTAAGCCGGACATGCCAACGGTTATGATTAATGATGAAAATACGCCAACGACAACGGGAAAGGCGAACATCACCTACGTTTCGAATTGGATTGGTGTTGGTGCAGGGACGGTTCAAGATCCTCAAGGGCTTCACTTGGTGGATACGACCTACAGTGGCGATCCCGCAGATGCGGACACGTATGTGTTAAACGCAACGAATACAGTTGCCTTTGAATACATGGATACGAACACTGGCGAGATTCTTAAAATGGATAAATTTACCGGCAAAATAGGGACTAGAGGCGTCTACAAAGTTGTTGTCCCAGATGGTTACATCATCGCCTATAATAACCCTGCATCGGATGAAATAGATTATGTGTTTAGCACAGATAATAATTTTGCGCATACGATCGTGCTTAGAGCGGTTATGAATGAAACCTATGTGCAAACGTACCAGTCTTCAGTGACTAAAGATGATGGAACAGTAATCGCAACGACTAGTGGCAAAACGACCTATGATCTTGTGCTTGATAAGCCAACGACATCACTCGGCATTGTCGCAAGTAAAATTGAAGCAGTTAATTCAACGACTTACGAAAATGACGTTGCCAAAAACGCTTCAATCACGGATACCATTCCGGATGGGTATGAAGTGAGTGCCGTCCACGTTTCATTGACGGGACCTACAGGAACCGTAGTTGCGATGTATTACAATTACCGGACTCAAGATGCGACAATGACGACAACGAGCATTAATTCAGATACAGGGGAAAAAACGGTGATGGATTGGGCGCCGCTGGCTGAACAGCAAGGGACAACACTTGCCGCTAATAATAAGCAGGGGTTAGACAATTTGTTGAAGTGGAATGGCAATCAAGTGACGATTGGGTTTGATAAATTAGTTGGTCAATACCTACCATACGCCATCGAATCCATCGCCTACACCATCTCCCCAACTGCGCAAACCCGCACCTTAAACTACATCAACAAACTCGACAACACCCAAGTTGCAAGCGACACCATCAACGGCGTAACGGACGAGAGTGGCACCTACACTGTGACCGCACCAGCGGGCTATGCCTTAGCCTCCGGTCAAGCAACGGCGATTGCGTACACGTTAACCGCGGATAATGTGACACCGCTGGAAGTGAGCGTCATTCCAGCCATCAGCAAGTTGCCGGATGAATCCCAAACGCCAAGTACGTTAACGGTCCACTATGTTGATCAAAATGGCAATTCAGTGACGCCAAGTGTTGCGCAGAAGGGCACTATCGGCACGCCATTTACCGTGACCGCCCCAACGATTTCGGGTTACACGTTAGTTGATCCAAATCAAGCAACGGTTGATGGCACTTACGCTGGTAACGCAATGGCGTTGACGCTGGTCTACAAAGCAATTCCAGCAACTACTGGTACAGATACAACTGGCGATGACACCACTGCACCGGCGACAACGACAATCTCGACCACACCAGCACAAGTCGTCACCACACCAACGACCGCAACAACCTCAACGTCTGAAGCTAACGCCAACGTGACGCCGACAACGGCCGAGCCAGAGGCGGTCGTGACGGATGAAAGTGCGGCTCAAGCAACGACCGATAGCGGTGAAAAGCCAGTTACCACAACCGACAACGGTAAGACGATTGCCTCAGTTGCATCGATTAACGTGAGTTCGGCAAATACCGCGGCGGTATCGACGAGTTCGAAGACGACTGCCACGAAGGTGACTGCCACTTCAGCAACCGCTAAGTTACCACAAACCAGTGAATCAACCGGTGCGATTGGCGCACTGATTGGTGCGGTTTTATTGTCAGCTGCTAGTTTGTTGGGCTTTGGTATTAAGAAACAACGGCGGAATTAACGAAGCAACCAAAACAGAAAGTCCTAACCGCAGATGGTTGGGGCTTTTTGCCGTCATTAAGATTACGCTCAGCTAACAACAAGCCTATAATAAAGTTATCAAAACGCAGTGACGTAGGAGGTCTCAGCCATGACACAGAAATTTCAGTTCACAGATGCAGAAAAGGTTCAGCTATTAGCGGATTTAATTGCAATTAAATCAGTTAACGATAACGAAGTAACGGTTGCGCAGTATTTGCAAAAATTGTTAGCGAAATACGATATCTCGGCGCAGATTTTGCCCGTTGAAGGCAATCGGGCTGATTTAGTAGCCGAAATTGGGAGCGGTCAGCCAGTGCTGGGCATCTCCGGTCACATGGACGTGGTGTCCGCCGGCGATGAAAGTCAGTGGACGAGTGACCCTTACACGTTGACTGAGCGTGATGGGAAGCTGTACGGCCGTGGCGCAGCGGATATGAAGTCCGGATTGGCCGCGATGGTGATTGCGATGATTGAAATTAAACAGAATTACCTGTTGAAGCAGGGGACTTTGCGGTTAATGGCGACGATGGGTGAAGAAGTCGGTGAACTTGGCTCCAAGAAGTTCGCGGATGACGGCTACATGGATGACGTCGATGCGTTAGTGATTGGCGAACCTTCCGGCTATGCGATTGGTTATGCGCATAAGGGGTCGATTGATATTCGACTCACTTCGACTGGTAAAGCCGCGCATAGTTCCATGCCAGAACAGGGCTACAACGCCATTGATCCGCTGATTGATCTACTGGGCAAGGCGAACCACACCTTTCGGGATACGGATCGCCACAGTGAACTGATGGGAAAGTTGCTGTTTAACACCACCATTTTTAACGGCGGTAACCAAGTTAATTCGATTCCCGAAAAAGCAACGGCTGAAATCAATATTCGGACGGTGCCGGAGTTCAACAACGATGAGGTTGCTGAAAAGATGACGGCGTTAGTTGATGAACAAAATGCTAAGGGCGCTGATATTGCGATGGATATCTACATGTCGCAACCATCCATCGAGACCAGCGGAAAGTCAACCTTAGTGACGTTGGGGCAAGAAATTGGCGCGCAGTACGCTGGTGAGGACGTGCCAACGAACGCGATTACGGCGGTGACGGATGCGTCTAATATGGTTTACGGGAAAGGATTGGATTATCCGTTAGCTATTTTCGGCCCGGGGAGTTTGACGGTCCATCAAGTTAACGAGTACGTTGGAAAGCAGATGTACCTTGATTTCTCGAAGCTCTATGTGGCTTGGTTTAGTCGGTATTTGAACGAAAATTAATAGTATGAACGCAAAAGGGCACCTCATCGTTTCGGATGAGGTGCCCTTTTCGTGTCGTTAATGAGATAAATGGGCGCTTGATGCCGGGCATATCTGAGCGTTGCCCGTTTTTAATGGGGTGAATCATGGTCTTTGGTGGCCACGATTCGATTACTTTGCTGCCGCCAAGGTGGATTAACTTGAATAGGATTGTTGGATACGATTTAAAGTCGCTCATTACACAATAAGTTCACTAAAAATATTTAGCTATTACGAATGAAAAAATAATAATTACAAGTAATGCGACATTGGCTGTCATGCCAAAATGATAAAGTTATTGGCGTAAAACATTATTAGGGGAGGATTCATTATGACAAACTTTAGAAAACATTCAATGGCAATGGCGCTTGGGACGGTGACGTTATCGTTGGCACTTGGTGGACTGTTTAGTGCGCCGCAGAGTGCTAGTGCGAAGACGAAGTGGACACGGTATACGCCAACTGCTTTGAGAGGTAATTGGGTATCTAAATCAAAGGGGAATTTTTACGGTTTTATGGGATACGAATACTGTAAATTAACGAAGGACTCGTTCTCAGATATCGTAAATACGGAAGCTGGTAATTTCTTTGATCAGAAAAAGATGTACTATCATCATAAATCTGGTAGCCAGTATTACTATGTTAAAGGCAATGCAGGATATGGTTTGGAACTTTATACGGAATTTCGAAAATCAGGTAATAAGATTAAAGCTCGGTTGTATGGAATTGCAGAAGATAATGGCAAAGTAACCAAACGCAATAACAGCTGGGGGTTATGGATGTACAAGAGCAAGTCATTACCTAAACCTAATTGGAAGTAGTTTTTTGCCTTTGAACTTGGTGTTTAAATATATAAACATCGATAGACCATAGGGGGTTAATAATGATAAAAGTGCCTAAAAACATTGCATTAATAGTTACTGGTTTAGTAATGGCGATGATTCTGTTTATTCCTTCAGCAAAGGCGAAAACTACTTTTAAGTACTATCAAAATATTAAAGACACAACTTGTTCAGTAACGTATAAGTACGCCCCAGTTTACACGACTGGGAAATTAACTCATAAAAAGGGAACCATTCGATCTTATGGTACAAAGGTTAAGGCTTACTATGCCGCACACGTTATTAGAGATGGGTACCCCTACGTTTTTTATAAATTTAAAGTAGGAAAGAAAACTGGTTGGATCTGGAATGGTTATCTGAGAGAAAAATTTGATGAAGCCCGGGTGGATGCACGATTGCTGACGTTAGTTAATCAAAGGCGTTCAAAAGCAGGAATTGCACCACTTAAGGCTAATAAAACTTTATTTGATAAAGTGGCATTAGTTCGAGCTAAGCAACTTCAAACTAA
The DNA here is from genome assembly GCF_054785195.1 of Secundilactobacillus muriivasis. Classification (NCBI taxonomy): domain Bacteria; kingdom Bacillati; phylum Bacillota; class Bacilli; order Lactobacillales; family Lactobacillaceae; genus Secundilactobacillus; species Secundilactobacillus muriivasis. The sequence goes on from NZ_BAABMI010000031.1 coordinate 17,699, forward strand.
TTTTGCGTTTCAAGATAAGGATGGACATTTTTTGGCGCTTAAATTAGCTAGGGATAATAATTTCAATTTTGCATGGTTGCATGAAATTATCTATCGTAATGCTGATAATGGCGGTATTCAGGCGGATGATGTTAATATGTTTTCTAATACTAGTAATAAAGTGGCAGATAATATTTTTTACGATTATTGGGATCATGCTGGTGATAAGGAAGCTATTCTCGATGCGGATGCTACCGGCATTGCTATAGCAACAGCTTCGCAAAAGGAAAGTTATTATCAAAACGTAATGGAATTTTATCGTGCGTCTTAGTACTGTGAGTAACCGTGATTTAGCAACATAAATGAAAGCTACTATCAAATACCAGAGGACTGCAATTATGAATAAGATTTTTTTGAAACTAGGTTTAGGAGCAGCTGCCATATTAGCCGGCATGGAATTTGCTAGTTTTAACGAACAGGCTTCTGCAGCTACTTGGCATTCAGGTACACCAGCGGCTTTAAGAGGAAGTTACCAAACGAAGTTAAAGGCAAATGGCAATTCAGGTTGGTTGGCTTATCGTTATGTATTTACTAAAAGCTATGCCGCAAGAGAAGCGCGTATGTATCAACCCAAAACTAAGTTTAAGTATGGCGCTCCAGCTGGTGGGTTAGCTGAATCAGTTAAGTACGAAAAGGTTAAGAGCAATCTTTATAAGCTTAAGGGGACGCCGTTTACTGGAAAGCATAAGACGTTATACGTGCATACTTACAGTAAAAAGCGGATCAAGGTATCGTACACGACATCGTTTAGTAAGAGTACTTACTACTACAAGGTTAATAAGGATACCGGATTGAAATAAAATTAATTATCAATTGATGTTAGTTGAGAATTAACAACCTTATAGAAATAATTAATGCTAAATAAACGGAAGTGGTAGTCGCAATCGTGACTACCACTTTCGTTTATTTAGTGGAATCTATAGTTAATAGTGTAATAATTTTTACTATTTATAAACTCTTGCAAGATTAATTTTGTCTGCTTTAGAGATAGTATGTGTAGGAATATTGTCGTACATAACGCTAGTTTTATCCTTATTGTAGTTGAACCCTAAAGATAGCCCAATTGCCTGTTCGCATTGAATTAAACGAAATTGGTTCGTAGTGAGTCCTTTAGGTGCTTTAACTTTTCGGTTGATATTAGCATGCGCCTTGATCAAGGTAAACATGCCATTTACCTTTTCAGAATACCGAGTCCCAGAAAAGCCTGGTGCCGGCTTTGCCGAGGTTGTGAGGTATAGGTTTGATTTTTTAGATTCGACAAGTTTCACTGATTTCGTAGCACTCCAAGCCTTAGCTGCTTTTGCCCACAACTTTTTGTAATATGGGGAGGTACTATTAGTTCGATAGGTAATGGTCTTAGACTTCCAGCGTGCGGTTGCAATTTGGTTAAGTGAAGCTGCTTGGGCCGCTGTAGGGTGATTATTGATCATTATTCCGATACTTAAAGCAGTTGCTGCAATGAATAAAGAAGTTAGTAACTTAGTTGCCCATTTTTTCATAAAATGACTACCTCCGAGTTATTGAAATAATTGAATTATTCGTAAGTAACATTGCTATCGTTAGAAGGATAGTAGAAGTTCATAACGTTATAGAGTCTACCTGCGTGTGAAATGGTGGCGATGGCAACGCGAGTTACTTCTGGCGAAAGGATATTTTCCTTGTGTCCCCAATCAGACTCAGCATCGTCATAGAAGTAACCATAGAAGATGTTATCTGCTGTTTTAATATTAGTTTCATCAAAATAATAGTTTGCAATATTTTCGCTGAAATATGAGTGATCAATATTATTTGCGGTTGCAAGATCGTCAGCAATAAAATTACCATTTTCATCTTCGTGTTCAAAGCTAGTTTCAATTTGTTTAGCACGGACCATTGTAACGGTATTAAATAAATTTTGATCAACGGTTACAGGCTGAGTGCCGTTTTTAACTCGTTGCTCGTTTACTAAATCTAGTAAGTGGGCATCTACTTTAGCTTCATCAAAAGTTTCAGTTTTAGCTACAGGTTTATTCGCTGCTTTTTTAGATAAATAACCGTGCCAAACCCAACCAGTTTTGTTGCCCACTTTAAATTTATAGTAAACCGATGATTTACCATTTTTGGTAAGGTGAGCAGCGTAGTATCCAGTCACCTTAGTGCCAAACGATGCCATAGTGCCCTTCTTATGCTTTAAAGTACCGGTAGTATAAACTGTGGCATTTTTATTGGTCACAGTATACGTGGCGTTTTTGATATCTTGGTAATAACGCAACGTTGTTTTTGCACTAGCCTGACTAGGCGCAATGAGTGCGAAGGTCGTTAAACTTAGTGCAGATACAGCTAATCCCTGAATTATAGTTGACTTCATGACGAGTCCTCCCAACAAATTATGATAGGACTAATTTAGCATAAAGGGGCGTCAACATTTGTCGCTTCATAAGTTAAAAATAAATAAAACATAATCATTAAATAAGCACTTTTAGTTTTTACGAATGAAAAAATAATAATTACAAGTAATGCGACAGTTAATGTCGTGGCAAAATGATAAATTTATAGGCGTAAATCATTGTTAGGGGAGGATTCATTATGACAAACTTTAGAAAACATTCAATGGCAATGGCGCTTGGAACCGTGACGTTATCATTGGCGCTTGGTGGGCTGTTTAGTGCACCACAGAATGCTAGTGCGAAGACGAAGTGGACTAAAAATACGCCAACTGCGCTTCGAGGAACTTGGCGGGCTAAGAAGTTACTGAATGGGACTTCGTTGATAACGGGGTTTAAAGAACATTACCAGCAGTTCAGTTATATCGATAAGACTGGTATTGGAAGCATGGTTGTACCAATAGATAACCCAGACACATTAATCAAGCCGTACTATCACCATACTAAAGGAACCAAGAATTACTATGTCAAAGGTTCATATCCATCCGATAACAAGTGGGTAACGGTTTATGATAAATTTCAATTAAGCGGTAAGAAATTGCGATACCGCACCTACTTAGTTTTGGATAAAAAGGGTCACAAAACTAAGTTGCCTTTTGGAACGATGAAGAGCTATTCACAGTGGATGTATAAGGGGCAGGCTCAAAAGTAACTGAGAATAATCAATTGAAAATGAATCCAACTAATCAATCCACCGAAGGAGATTGTTCATTATGAAAAAAACTACTTTAAAAACTTTGGCGATGTCATTTGTTGTTGCAACTACTTTAGGTGTCGGTGCGCTTGTAAGCCAACCTACTAGTGCGAGTGCGGCAAGCGATTTTTCAAAATTTAACACATCTAATCATACTGTTACTTATCATATTAATAGCACTTCAAATTATTATCATGGAATGTGGGCAAATGCTGTTAAAGCTTGGAGTAAAAATGGTACTTTAAAATTTAAAGAGGTTGCTAAAAATGATAATCCGAAGTTGACGTTATCGACAGAAAAAGGAACACAATCCGACGTTAAGCATGGTTATGCTAATAGAACTAGTTATGACGGATTAGGAAATAGAACCGCTCATGTTGTACGTGCTACTGTAAAAGATTTAACATTAAAAGAAAAAACTAGCATTGCTGAACATTCATTAGGACTAACTTTGGGACTTAATAAAGAATCTGATTCTAGTTCAAGTATTATGAACGTTCATTATTCATTTGTGAATTCCATCACAAAAACAGATTTACACAATCTCGCCGCGTTATATAAGTAAACTAAGTTAACTGAATTCAATTTTCATGTTAACTAAAAGGCGCCTATCATTTAATGGGCGCCTTTTTAGTATCAATATTTAAATTAAGATTAGGCATAATATATTTAAACTAAAGTCTAGAAGGTGATCCTATGGAATTTTTTAATTTTTCGAAACCCTTATAATGAACAAAAAACACATGCTAACAAGAAAACAACAAATACTGATAATGAATTTAAACAATTAACGCCTAAACAAATCATTGATAAACGTTTTCGGTTAATTGACGACCACGTTATCATATCTAATACGCTAGGTTATTTCTTTCGATTACGTTTCATAATTTCTCGACCATCAACACGATCATCTTCCAATACTGGGACATTATCCCAATCAGGTTCAGCAGTAATATCCCTGTCAAAAAGTCGACTATAACCGGCAGAATTCAAGCATTAGAAAATAATGGTAAGTTTCAAAAAGACAATTAATTCGAATTCAGCTGAATCAATTTATTTACTGATGTAAAATTAACGAGTAATAATTGTCGTTATCTCTAAAAAAATATAAACAAGTTATTCCAAGCGACGTTTAATGTCGCCCACATTCTGTACAATATGGTTATTCAATTGCGATGGCGTTAAAACCTTAATTACTGCTACCGCAATATACTTAAAAAGGTGGTCTTCAATATGACAGCATTACAATTCAACGCTTTTGATAGTTGGGCATACTGGTCAGTTCCTGCTAACGTTCCTAGTGATCCAGAGGCTAAGCAACAAGCATTTGGTGCCGATTACAAGCCAGAAACGTTTCCGCTAGAACAACTTGGTGACGATGTTGCAACTAAGCTTCAGCAGACGCGCTATGTTTTGATTGGTATGAATCCTGGTAATGCGGTTGTTGACCATCCTGCTGATAAACAGTTTCTTAACTTTCACGGTCAGAAACGCAGTATGGATTATCGCTTAGCTGCCGCAACCTATGGCACCGATTTATGGGGTGCGTTTATGACCGATTTGTCGCATACAATTGAAAGTGATAGTGGCAAAGTTAAGCTTACTGAAAGTGATGTTGCTGATTTGGAACGGCATCTTGATGAATTAGGGGTACCAGCTAGTGCGACGTTGGTTGCATTAGGTAAACCTAGTTTTGAGTTATTATCGAAGTTTGCGAAACGGCCAGTTAAAGGCATTCCACATTATTCTGGCGCTAACTCTGGTGCGGGGGAAAATCGTTGGAATGCTGAAGGTGTTCATCAGCAAATCTTGGAAATTACCCGAGGCTAGAAAAAATTTTTGATGCGTACAGCAAAAGACAGTTTGGGCTCAATTGCCCAAACTGTCTTTTTTTGATTGGTGCTACTTCAACTTCCACAGCTCTACCGGTAGTTCTAATAAGTGGTTGCTGATACGGATACCTATTGTCCTATGATTAGACCCTCGATGGTTATACCTAAAACGATAATAAAAGACTTAATCTGCGTTAAAAAAAGCGACTATAAACAGATCGATATGGGCATAGATGGTTGATTATGATAAAATTTTAATAATACTAATAGTAGCAAATGTTATTAAACCGCATTGGTTAAAGTAAAACAGCAATCAAAATTTTGATAAAACTGATAATTTGTGGAAATGATCAGTGATGCGCGATGATGCAGCGAGTGTTTGGCGTAAAGATGAAGGTAATTTATTCGTGATGATAAGCGAATTGTATGAGTCTGGTGAGTCATTGACTTTGAACACCGAATTACTTATTTTTTAAATTTTGTCGAGATAGGCGACAAAGGTTGTCGGCCAGATTGTGTATCCTAAGAATTGTTGATTACGTGAATTGAATGAATGTAAGTTGGGAGGTTTGAAAATGGATTCAGAAGAACTAAGCACGAAACAACATATGACAGGACAAGCGCGAGTAACGGACCTGTTAATGAAGCTACTACTAGGTGAAAAAATCGTTGTCACAGCCGCGCTAGCCGAGTATCAAATTACGCTCCGAACGCTACAGCGGGATATTGACGTGATTCGGGGGGCGCTGGCTGAAAATACAATGGAAGACCAGCTTACATATCAGCGCGAACTCAAAGCCTACCAACTCGTTAAGCATGATGAATGGTCCTTTGAAGAGGTGTTGGCGCTACTTAAAGTGATTATTGGTTCTCGGGCGTTTAGTAAGGAGAAACTGACACCGATATTGAACCATTTGCTGGCAACGTTATCTGACCAACGGCAATCGGATGCAAAGCGGTTGATTACGGATGTTTGGGCGAAGTACGTACCGGTGCAGGCGAATGCGGACGTGTTGACGCAAATCAAGTATTTTTCGGAGTTGATCGTGAATCAAACTGCGATTCGGTTTAGCTACCATAGTGAACCGAAAGTGACGTTAGTTCGGGAAGGGGTCGGCATTCCATTGAATCTCTTCTTCGCCGACTATTACTTTTACGTGGTCATGTATCTGGTCGAAGATGACAACGCGGCCGTTTATCGAATGGACGATTTGGAAAATATTCATACCGTCCGCACTACAAAAATTAAGCTGCCACGTGAGAAAAAAATTGACGTTGGCGTGCTTCGCAATTCAACTTACCTATTACCCGGTGGCACGGACATTAGTTTCCGTTTTCGTTACTGGGATGTGCCACAGAAGGCCTTGGATAAGCTGCCTAATTCACGAATTACGCACCATAACCAAGATGGGAGTGTGACGATTGAAGGTGACCATTTAGGTTCTCGGGGCGCATTATTATGGGTGCTGAGTCAAGGCGCTAACATCAAAGTCGAACAACCCCAGAGTTTGGTTGATGCAGTTCGAACCGAGATGAAACGGGCGTTAGCCATTTATGAGCAAGATGAGAAACAGCCTTAAAACGTGAGGCTGGGGAAAAGTCCATATTGGTAAGCATCGAACTAATTTCTTAACTCGAAGTGAGTTAAAAATTTCACTTTATCTCAAGACTGTTATCTAGTCTAAACGTGCGCCAAAACTCAGGTCCCGGCCATATAAGAGAACCGGCCCGTAGATTCCAAAACCAGGAATCCACGGACCGGTCCTCTTATATTCTGGGACCTAAACGAGTTTTTGCCCACTCTCACGTTTTTGATTATGAATTGTACTGCGCCAACATCCGTTCCACCTGTTCCTTCAACCGCCGCCGTGCCTCAGTCGGTTTCACCAACTCAACCCGTTCCCCCTGACTCAACAACCACATCAGAGTCCCACGTTCATAAGCCTCAAACTTAATCTCCCGAACGGTCTCAAACGGACTTTCATTAGCCTTAACGATTTTGGTTTCCCGAGCGCTGGGAAATTGGTCCTTAACGGTCTCAAACAGGCCACGGTAGTTTACTGTGAATGTCTCGCTTCGGGTTCCTGAATGCATGTAGTGAATCAATTTTTCCTCGCTACCGGCGCTAAATTGTTCCTCACGTGGTAGTTTGATGACCTTACGGCTTTTTTTCACATCGAGGATGCGATCGACGCGGAAGAAGCGTTCCGCCTGGTCTTTATCAGAGTAGGACACGAGGTAGAAATAGTGCGCATCGGTAACCAGCGCTTCCGGGAGCACGAGTCGGCTCGTTTTTTTACCGACCATGCCCTGGTAGGTTAACTTAACGGTTTGCTTTTTGGTGATGTAGTTACTGAGCTCCCAGACCCACTGCAGTAGATCCTGATTGTGACTAGGCCCTTCGTAGAGTCGATATTCGGATTGAATCAATGCATTGATTTCATCCGCGTCACGCTTTGCGAGGAGGGCGAGCAGTGATTCGACAGTGGCGGAGAGTTCTTTTTTGTTGAGGACGCGGCTGGACAATAGGATTTTTAGCAAAATCAACATGGTGCGTTTGGACAGGTCGTTGTTGACGCGTTCAAGGTAGTAGTAACGCTTTCTGTCTTGCATCCGGTGCTCAATGCTGATGCCTTTGTGATACTCACTAAAAAAGGAGCGAATATTATCCATGTCACGCTGAACAGTTTTAACGCTCACGTGGTAAACATTCTCGGCGAGGTCCTTCAAGTTAACCGGCGCGTCCGTCCAAAGTCGCTTATAGATGTCGATCACGCGACGAGTCTGTGCGCGTTGGCGTCGACGTTCTTTTTCGGCCGCGATTTCTTCAGCTGTTTTCGGGGTGCCATCTTCGTGTAAGTCTTTTTCGGTCATGGGTGAGTCCTCCTAGGCATGTGGCTGGTCTTAACGGGTCAAGTCTAACAAATCAGCACGACATTAAACGTCGTCTGGTCAAGTTTAAAGTTAGTTTAGCATAAAAAATACCGGTTGAAATAATAAGTTAAATCAGCAAATTTTTTCAATTTACGACACGTGACGCGACATCAAGTGTCGCAGCCGTTTTCTATAATAGGGTCATTGTTAGAACAGTGGTGATACCATTCACCCGTCAACTACCCAAATGGAGGGATTCGATTAATGACTTTAACTGAAGATGCGATCCAAAACTTTATGGCTGACCACGACTTAGAATCATCGATCATTAGCTACAGCGAAAGCCGACCTGATTTACTACAAACGGGTCAAGCTGTGACGTTGTTATCGTCAGAACGTCGCCGACTAACGAGACGTCAAAATCGATATCAACTTTATGATATCTACGGCGTTTGCACGGTCGATGGCGTGGCCTTGCCTGAGTTTCAAGCTGCTTTGGAGAAGGGCGTTGATCTTGATGCTGTCGAACATTGGTCGTACGATGTGCCGAACCTTGATGTGATCATCAAACTCGTTCAAGCCGTTAACCAGCAAGGTTTTAAGGTTTACGGCGCTCGTCATGAACAGCTTGCTACTTGGGAAGTGACTGACGAAGAGCATTTGAAACGCGCATTGCGAAAGCAACGCACCGTTGATTATGATCAACTCATTCAGATTGAGCCGGGCGAGGCGGCCAATCCGACGACCGAAACAGTGATGGTCGACCTTGGCGATCATCCCGTCATGACGCGTTACGAACCGAGTGAAGTTCGTCGCATGATCTACGAAGAAGACTTCTATGACGTCCGTGATGCAAACGGTCACGCTGTCTTAACTGCCATTCCGCTCGCTAGTCTAGGAGCCGTCTTGTTGTGCCTGCTGTTAAGCATGCGCCCTGAAACGATTGCGCGCTTGCTATTATGGCCACGACTTTCCGCTGAAGAAGTCGAAACTGCTGCCCTAATCTACCACGAAGACTATTGCTCTGCTGAACGTGAAGTGACGACCGTGTCTGACCTTCACTTAATGGCCCACTTGCCAGTCGTTAAAGACGATGCGCACGTGACGACCTATTTTCAATTTCACCATGAAGTTAACAATGAAGCATATGGCCCAATTAGCAACGCCATCTTGAATGAAGACTTACTGACCACGTTGAACCGAACCTACCACAGCCAATACGATGACGTTGCCCAAGCCGACCGCCAATTGACCGACTGGTTGGTGCGGACTGCCTTTCGTGCCGATATGTTCATTGAACGCGTCGAACGTCGAAAGATCGGCACGTTTAATATTCATAAAATTTGCGTTGACGACGCCGGCAACCTTGGCGAATTTGAAGGCAAGGACCGCTGGTATGGCGAAGATTATCCACATTCGACGGTCTTTAACGTTATTGAACGTAACCTTGAAGAACTTGAACGCTACGACCTAACGTTTGAAGCGCTCGTGACCTACGTGCTGAGTAAGCCGGAGGTCGCGTTGCCGAAACCGGAGACGTTGATGACGTTGCCAGCCTAATTCAAAAAACGCGCACTGAGATAATCAGTGCGCGTTTTTTTGAATTGATCAACCATGTTCTGTTGACACCGTTTTTCACAATGGTATGGTAAACTTAATTTTGATTTTTGCATGGTTAGACAACGTTTCAGACTGTGAAGAATCACTTTGGTTAAGTTATTTGGAGGCGTAAGAGAAATGAAAACAAAACCAAACGGTGCCCCTAAGCTGCAGCGGTCGATGACGGCCGGGCAGATGGAAATGATTTCCTTGGGTGGCGCGATTGGCGTGGGGCTCTTTATGGGGGCCACCTCGACCATTAAGTGGACGGGTCCCTCCGTCTTGTTGGCCTACATGTTTGTGGGGTTGATCCTCTACATTGTCATGCGGGCGTTGGGGGAAATGATTTACGTGAATCCGGGAACCGGGTCGTTTGCGGATTATGCGACCGAGTACGTGCATCCGTTAGCCGGGTATTTGGCGAAATGGGCGAACGTGTTTGAGTATATCGTGGTTGGCATGTCAGAAGTGGTGGCAGCGACTGCTTACCTGCACTACTGGTGGCCACATCTGAATGACTTTGCGGTGGGGTTGATCATTATCGGCTTTCTGGTGGCGGCCAACCTTGCGAGTGCCAAGGCGTACGGATCGCTGGAGTTCTGGTTTGCGATGATCAAAGTGGTGACGATCATTGCGATGATTATTCTAGGTTTATTGGTGATCCTCTTTGGTATCGGCAATGGTGGCCATCCCGTGGGCTTCGGCAATCTCTGGCAGCACGGTGGCTTCTTCACCGGTGGCGTGACGGGGTTCTTCTTCTCGATGTCGATCATCGTCGGCTCGTATCAGGGCATCGAACTCTTGGGCATCTCCGCTGGTGAAGTGGCCAATCCGCAAAAGGCGATTATCAAATCCGTGAAGTCGGTGCTCTTCCGGATTCTGATTTTCTACGTGGGTGCGATTTTCGTGATCGTGACGATCTATCCGTGGAACCAGCTCAGCAGTGTGGGGTCGCCGTTTGTATCGACCTTTGCGAAGGTTGGCATCACGGCCGCCGCATCGATCATTAACTTCGTAGTGCTGACGGCGGCGCTTTCCGGTGCGAACTCGGGAATTTATTCTTCAAGTCGGATGTTGTTTAAGCTAGCACACGAGGGCGATGCCCCCAAGATTTTCGGGCGGTTGTCCAAACGGGTGGTGCCGGATGCCGCAATTTTGGGTATTTCAGGCGGGATTCTCTTAGGCTTTATCTTGGACATCTGGGTCTCAGCCACTGGCAAATCCACCGCGGACCTCTTCGTGGTGGTGTTCAGTTCCTCCGTGCTCCCCGGAATGGTGCCGTGGTTCGTGATCCTACTCGCTGAATTACGGTTCCGCCGGCATAACGCACTGATTATGACCGACCATCCGTTCAAACTGCCACTGTACCCAGCCTCAAACTACTTTGCGCTGGTGATGTTGGTGGTCATCGTGATCTTTATGGGCATCAACCCGGATACTCGAGTTTCAGTTGGCGTTGGGGCGGCGGTCCTGATCGTGGCAACTGGCTGGTACCTGTTCCGGCACCGGCATGACCAACCTGATGCGAATGAATAGGTAAACTTTGGAGGTTAAAATGGACGACTACGTACTCTTGCTTCGCGGCGTTAACGTGGGTGGTAATCGGCGGGTTGTGATGGCTGAGCTAAAGGCACAGTTAGCGGCGGTTGGTGCAACGACCGTGGTGAGTTACATTAATAGCGGTAACTTGATTTTTAGCTATGATGGCGATGCGGCTAAGTTGGTGGCTGATGTGCTGGTCGCGCATTACGACTTTTCAATCGACCACTTAGTGTTGACGAAGGCGGCTTATTTGGATGAAATCGCGCAAGCGCCGGATTGGTGGCAGGCGGCGGATGACCGGCGGCACAACGCGTTGTTCAAGTTACCGGGGTATCAGGTTGAATTTGACGCTGATATTTTGAGTAGCTTGACCGACTTGGACCAAGCGGTGATCACCGACCACGTGATTTTCTGGTGTGCGCCACAAAAGGTGCACTATCACCAGTCGGCATTTGCGAAGATTATGGGCACGCCGTTCTACAAGCAGGTGTCGATCCGTAATCAGAACACAACGGTGAAATTGGCGAAGTTATTAAATGAACGTGACTAATCAAAAACGACTCCCGAATACGCTTCGGTGAGTCGTTTTTTGATTAGTCATTTTGAGTCAACCAATTATCCAACACGCTGATAAATTCATCATGTTGATCCAACAGCGCAAGGTGCCGGCTGTTCGCAAACAGGTGCCACTTCGCACCCGGAATGTGGTCAACCACGGACTTGGCAACCAGTGGCGTGCAAAGGTCATCGGTCCCGCTGGTCACTAAGACGGGCACGTGAATTTTATGCAGGTCATCGGTCACATTGTAGTCACTGATCGTCCCGTTTTCAGTAAATTCATTGGGGCCTTCAGCAATCAAACTAGCACGCTTACCGTTAGTTGGTCGACGGAGAGGTTCCGGTGAGTTTTCATCGGGATCGTCCCAGCAGTAGCGCTCCATGTAGCGGTCGTTGGCAGCCAGATATTTTGGCCCACTGAAATTACCGGTTCGTTCTGCTTCGGCAATGGCGGCGCGGTCTTCATAGCTGAGGTAGGAAATCAGGCGATGTTGCTCTTGCGTCCAGAGTTTGATGGAAGCCGGGGAACCGTCGATCATGACACTCTTGATGCCTTCTGGGTCAAATTGCGTCAGGTAGTACATTTCCAGCATGCCACCCCAGGATTGCCCCAGCATGTGCACTTGGTCTAAGTGGAGGTATTTGCGCAACGCAATCAGCTCTTCCGCCCAAGTTTCCTTGACGTAGATGCTTTCGTCTTCGGGGAGCGAGGACTTGCCGCAGCCCACTTGATCGTACATGATCAGCTGGCGGCCAGTTTTGGCGTAGTCGTCGATCAGTTCAAAGTAGTTGTGTGACGAACCGGGGCCGCCATGGATCAGTAGTAGCGGCGCCTTGTCTGGATTGGGTTCCCCCACGATACGGTAATAGGTCTGGTACTCGTGAAACGGCATGTAACCTTCTTGAATCTTCAAAATATAGTCGGTCCTTTCTTGATAAATTCAGTGTACCACGCTGACGGGGAGATGCTAGCGGACAATAAAAAGCACCAAGAATTCCTGGTTAAGGCGTTCTTGGTGCTAATGATCATTGATTGACTGAAACTTACCGGGCAGTCCACCCACCATCGGCCTTAATAATATCGCCGTTCACGAAGGACGATTCATCGCTGGCCAAGAAGACCGCCACGGATGCGATTTGCTCCGGCTGGCCCATTGGCGCATCCATTGAACCGGCTGCCGCAATTGCTTGACCACCCAGTGGATCCGGGTCGGTGATCGTGTTGCCAATGTTGGTTGCCACGCCACCTGGGGCAATTGCGTTACAACGGATGTTGCCAAAGGTACCGTAAGTAGCAGCGATGTTCTTGGTCAACCCAACCAAACCGTGCTTCGAAGCGGCATAGGCGGCGCCACCGCGGGCGCCATAGAGGCCACCGACTGAGGCGTTGTTGATGATGATACCACCATTTTCCTGATCTTTCATGACGTTGATGGCTTCCCGACAAGCTTGGAATGGTCCGGTTAAGTTGATGGCGATCACTTTGTCCCAGAGGTCATCGGTCACGTTGCCCACGGTTTTAAAGTTGTCCATAATACCAGCGTTATTAACTAGAATATCGAGTTGCCCGTAAGTATTTACGGCAGTTTCGATAAGTGCTTTAATATCAGCTGACTTCGACATATCAGCGACCACGCTGGTAGCTGAATGACCAGAGGCGGTAATTTCAGTAACGACCTCGTCAAGGGTGGTGGCGTTCACGTCAGCGAGCACGACTTTGGCGCCTTCGTTGGCGTAGGCGATGGCGATTGACTTGCCCATTCCCGAACCAGCACCGGTGATGATAGCGACTTTATCCAATAAACGAGTTGACATAGTGATGACCTCCTAAAAGTTAAATTGCTGTTAGCTTTATTATAAAAGGTCGGGGGAGTACGGTACAATATAGATGCTCATCAGTGAACAGCATCTGCTTAGTTAAGTATACAAATTTAATAAATGATGATTATTTTAGGGACGTGATTGTAGTGAATGATCAAGACTTGCGAGTACGAAAAACCAAGCGGGTATTGCAACAAACGCTTCAAACGGCACTGTTACGAGAACCCTTTTCGAAAGTGACGGTGAAGGCGCTTTGTGAAACGGCGTTGGTGAATCGGGCGACGTTTTATAAGCACTACCACGATAAGGCGGATCTGTTGTACGACGTATTTAAAGAATTGACGGCAGACAGTGATCAGATTTCAGTAGCGGAATTGATTCGCCAGCCGTTCTCGGTATTTCCGAAGGTGGTCAAGGCACCGCTATCGGCTATCAACGAGAAGCAAACGGATGATGCCAGCTTCCAGTGGGTGTTTCGGCAGTATTTTTATAACTACTACATGGAGTGCTTTCAGGATGTGACGTTTAAGTCGGATGTGCCTAAAGCGTTGCTGTCGTATACGTTGGTGAATAACGGGTTTAGTTTCTTTGAGTGGCAGCGTGATTTTCAGTTGGATGTGGATGAGGCCAAGATGAATGCGTACTTTCAGGAGTTGTTTAATGTGGATGCGTTGGAGGTTGAGGAGTGAGAGCGGGACAAAACTCGGTTAGGTCCCAGAATATAAGAGAACGGACGCGTGGATTTCTGGTTTTGAAATCTACGCGTCCGTTCTCTTATATGGCCGGGACCTGAGTTTTATCCCGCGTTTAGACTAGATAACAGTCTTGAAATTCAATAAAATTTTTAACTTAATTTGAGTTAAGAAGTCAGTTCGATACTTACCAATATAGACTTTTTTGGTTTGTTGAGAGGGTGTGGCGACGAGCGATGCTGTGATGTTGATTTCGGCGTTTTTTGTAACTATCATTTTCCGAATAATCGGGATAATTGCTAAGTTTGGCGGCAGGGTGTTTTTAGGCGACTGCGCCGAAATGCGCTGCACAAGGCAGAAGGTTATGTATAAGGGCGCGTCAGCAAAACTGCCAAAAACCAGCAGTTTCGCTGACACGCCCTTATACGCCACCTTCTAAACGCCTTGCTTCGCGCTCTATGCGTCCATTCGAATAATCACCGGATCCTGCGTCAAAAAGTCACCAACGCCGGCTAAGAATTTTTGGAAATGTTCGGTACCGTTGTGTGATTCCACAGCATCGGCATCGCGCCAATGTTCGATGATTTCGTAGTCGGTATCGCTATCGCTATCGACCTTCTTGAAGTGGTCGTAGCTGACGTTACCGGCTTCGGCTCTTGAACCCTTGACCAATTCTGCGATGAAGCTTTCGTAAGCAGCTTGCTTACCTGGGATAACGGCTAATTCTACGTTGATGACTTTCATGACGACACGTCCTTTTCTGTTTGAGTTGAGGAGGGGTGAGTGATTCTCAGCCAATTCTCATTAGAGTTATCTTAGTCTATTTAAGCAGTGATTACTAGCGTCATTGCCCAGTCGTGACTAGTCTAAATCAAGAATTGTGATGAGATTTCCCTAAATTTCTAATTCGTTTCCAACGCCTTTATCGTTTCCGACCGGTATAATGTTTTTGAATTATGTAACGGGTCGTTGAATTGACGCCCAGCACCTGGCACTAGGGTTACGCAAACGCAATCAGTAGTGCCGCTGGGCGGAGATAAGGAGAAGTGATATGGAAACTCAGAAACTTAGCACCAAAAACCTGATCTTCATCGGTATGATGTTGTTCGGGATGTTCTTTGGCGCCGGCAACTTGATTTTTCCGGTGTTCGTGGGGCAACAGGCGGGGACCCAGTTTTGGCCAGCGTTGATTGGCTTTTTGGTCTCTGGGGTTGGTCTGCCATTATTGGGAGTCGCAGCCATTGGGGTCACCAAAACGGATGGCGTGTTCACGTTAGCCCAGAAAGTTGGGCGGCTATACGCTTACTGCTTTACTATTCTGCTGTATATGTGTATTGGGCCATTATTCGCACTACCCCGGTTGGCTTCAATTTCGTTTGAAGTTGGTTTGAGTCCGTTTATCAGTTCAGCGCATCAAAGTAGCAGCTTACTGATCTATTCAGTTGCTTTCTTCCTAATTGCTTGGCTGTTTGCGCGGAAGCCAAGCCAAATCATGGTATACGTGGGTAAGGTGCTCACACCGGCTTTCTTAGTATTGCTGGCCATTTTATTGGTGATGGTCATCATCAAACCGATGGGTAGCGGGCAAGCGGCAGTTGGCGATTACGCCAGTGTGCCATTAGTAGCGGGCTTTACGGCCGGTTATTCCACGATGGATGCGTTAGCCGCGTTGGCATTTGGTATCATCGTGGTCAATGCACTTAAGGGCCTCGGCGTTACACAACCGGGACAAATTGCGAAGGATACGATTCGGGCTGGGAGTCTTGCAGTAGCGCTGATGGCGATTATTTACGGTCTGTTAGCACTGCTAGGGCGAAATGCGCTCGGCACGTTCTCACGGGCAGCGAATGGTGGCCCAATTCTCGCCAACGTGGCCCATGCCTACTTTGGTAGTTTTGGGAACGTCCTGTTGATGGTGTTAGTCATCCTAGCCTGTTTAAAGACTGCTATCGGCCTGATTACAGCGTTCGGTGATACTTTCAAGGAACTCTTCCCCAAGGTGCCTTACGCGGTGTTGATTGCGTTAGCGAGCGCCGTACCGTTGATCTTCGCCAATGTTGGCTTAGATCGGCTATTGTTGTTCTCAACGCCAATTTTGTACTTCATTTATCCGTTAGCGATTACGTTGATCCTATTAGGGTTACTAACGCCAGTTCTGGGCGAATCGCGCTGGCTGTTCGGAACGGTGACGCTGTTTACAGTAATTCCAGCGTTGTTGGATGGGCTAAATGCGTTGCCGGCTAACCTACACACTGGTGTTGTCGCGGCAACGTTGAAGCTGGGCGAGTGGTTACCGGGCTTCAGTATCGGTTTAGGTTGGACAGTGCCGGCCGTTATCGGCGTGGTTGTTGGTTGGCTGTTAGCTAAGACGATGACCCAATCGGCAACGGTGTCGTAATTGAACATGGACGTAAAAACGGGCTGGAAAAAGTCCATATTGGTAAGTATCGAACTAATCTTTTAACTCAAAGTTAGTTGATAATTTTATTTAATTTCGAAACTGTTATCTAGCCTAAACGCGACCTCAAAAGCAGCCTCCGGCCATATAAGCAACGTAAAACAGGTACGACCAGAAACCAGTCGTACCTGCTTTACGTTGCTTATATTCTGGAGGCTAACCGCTTTTTGGTCCGCTCTCGTAAAAAAACGCTTCTCGATTACTCGAGAGGCGTTTTTTTGAGTCGAATTTAAAGTTTGTTTAGTAACCCCAGGCGCTTAAACCTTGAGTGTTGTACAAGCTAACGGCTGCGTCAATTTGAGTTTGAACATCGCCGCCGCTGATGTGCATGTTTTGGAATAACCCGTAGGCGCCACTAGTGCTGTTCACAACACCAGATTGCCAGTTTGATTCACGGGTGATGATGGCGTTCCAAGTTGAAGCAGAAACGCCGGTTCTAGCAGCCATTTGGCTTAATACGGCACTTTGTGAGCTGCTGCCGTAGCTTGAGCTGTTTGAAGTGGTCGTGTTGCTAGTGGTGTTTGATTGCGTTGACGTTGCTGGTTGGCTGTAAGTTGAAGTTGCAGCCTGGTTTGATGACGTAGTGGCTGCCGCATTGTTAGTAGCGGTAGTCGTACTAGTTGTGCTAGTCGTTGAGCCATCAGGAATCGTCAACTTTTCGCCAGCGATGATCAAGTGGTTGTTGATGTTGTTAGCAGTTTCGATAGCGTTGATCGTGGTGTTGAAGTTTTGCGAAATCGCCCAAACTGAGTCGCCTGACTTAACAGTGTAGGTCGTAGATGCACTTGCGCTAGTGCCGGCAAAGTACAAGCCTAAAGCTGCTGCGGAAGTGGCTAAGATAGTCGTTACTAATTTATTCAAGAATATACACTCCTATTATTTAGAACCAAATCGGTCTCTTCAATGTGTCGATCAATATCAATCAACACGACACAGTCTACAGGCGGGGTGTTACCCTCGAATGTCAGTGACCTTAAGAACGTGCGTCAGACTATGACAATATTTCAAAATCCTGTAATTTTTGTAACATTGCCAAATTCAGGTCTAAAACCGGAGAAAGTGGTTGATAGCACTATCGAAAACGGTTAATTATGGGTAAAAGTGTATCGTACTATATTAAATATGTTACTGATTATCATTTTTTAGTGATGTGGTGTTCGGGGTAGTGTGCGGAGTGAGACGGGTTGAGAGCAGTGTGCAAGGCACCATTGGTGAAGGCGCCTGGGTCTGGCGGGTTTACCAATGGTGCCTTGCATGCAGCTCTCAGTCTCGCGGAGCACTATTCGGCGTGGTGGCCAGAAAGGACGTGGTTGACAAATACCTGAAACCTCAGGAACCCTAGAAAGAATAAGTTTAGGTGGCGCCGAATTTCGTTGCCTGAAAGTTCGAGCGTCTTGCTGATTTGTAATGGCAATAGTCAAGGCAGTACTTGGCGGTGCGTACCGCGACGGTAATCTGCAGCAGGTTGCCAACGACTTAGGCCGGATGACCCATGAATGATTTGCGTTAGTTTCACTTTTGACACCAATACCACATCCGGCGTGGGGACTAGTTACTCGTCCCCGCGCTTTGTGCTAATATATAAACTATAAGTGACAGTTTGTGAAAAACGTTTTTGAAAAAACGGAGTCTGTGGTGCGGGCGTAATTCAAACCTGCATTCTGACTTGTAGATGTACTGGAGTGAAGCAGTTTATGGTTGTAACCGGGAATATTATGACATATTTATTGACGCTGAGCAGCAGCTTGTTGGTGATGGTCGGCGCAATTTCGTTTCTTTACTGGTTGAATTCCAGTACGGCAACCCCGTTTGTTGTCGCGCATAACCGAATGCTGACGTACATCGCTGGGTGCGTGTTTCTGGCCTTTCTAATCGCGCAGATTTGGCGCGACCCGGGCGCAGGACCATATCTGGTCATGTTGATCGTCACGCTGTACATGGTCAATCTGCAGCAGGGGATTCGTTGGCCGGCGCTGTTCGACGCAGTGTTGATCGTGGTGCTTTATCTTTGGCTCGGCGCGCGGGTGTCGGTTTTTTCTGCGGTTGGTCTGGTGCTTGCGGTCGTGCTGCTCTTTTTAACGCAGCGGTTCGCACGGCAAATGACGCAACACCTCATTGTGACTATCATTGCGCTGGTTGTATTTGGTATGGCGGTGCTGGTTAGTTATCTCAATGTGGCTGAAACCGACTCGCTGTTCTGGGTACAACAACTGGTTACACTGGTGGTGCTTGGCACTTTGTCTTTGACCTTCGATGAGCTCATGCGCGCAACTCGGCAACGGACGGATAAGCTGCACTCGCTGAGTACGATTGACGAGCTAACCGGCGTGCACAACTTCGGCACGTTCAATAAGGAACTTGACCAACTATTTGCTCAATTTCAAAAGGACGGTAAACAGTATTCCGTTTTTGAAGGCGACCTTGATCACTTCAAACACATCAACGACACGTACGGCCATCCGGCGGGGAACGTGGTCTTGCGGCAACTGGCTCTGGAACTCGATTCATTCGCTGTGACCTTACCGTTTCCCGCGACCGCATACCGGCTGGGCGGCGAGGAGTTTGCTATTATCGCCCACACGCAGTTGACCTATGAACAGGCAATGGCGATTGGTGAACGGTTTCTGTATTTGCTTACGTTGGTACGATTCCCGGATGCTGATCCGAACCTGACCATCACGTGCTCGATTGGGCAGGCGCGTGTGGAGGCTGGCGATTACAGCGCCAATGACGTGTACAAGAAGGCCGACCGTAACCTGTACGCCGCCAAGCAGAGCGGACGTAACTGTGTGCGGGCGCAGGGGGATGCGGCAACCGAGTAACGAAAATTAAGCTTAAATACTAATAAAGGCACCACGGACGTTTACGGTCCGTGGTGCCTTTATTGGTGTTGGGTTAGGTGTTCCTTCTTAAGCATGTTTGGTTTTCAACATTTTTTTCAATTAATTATTTAGATTCCAATGCTTTGCGTGCCGCTCTCGCTTTCGCCGCATCCCGGTTCTTCTTCAAAACGTGCCACTGTGGTCGGCCAATGAAGATGCCAAATGGTGGGACTTTATAACAGAAGAGTGCGATGAGGAACGAAATCGCTAGCGCGAAGGCGTAGCCAACGGGAATGAGTAGTAGAAAGCCCCAATCAGGCAGGCTGAAGTGGCTGACGATTCGGGTCAAAATGTTGAGCCCCAGCGTTTGGTCCAGGTAGATCCCGAAACTGATAGTTGCGCCAGTTTTGATGAAGGCTTCAAACCACGACCAGATGCCGTGTTCACGCCAGTACGCATAGCATTTACCAATCCAAAAGACGAAGATGATCATCAACGTATCGTAAACCAGCATGTAGGGTTGGTGAGGCGATAAGGCTGCGGCGCTGCTGAAGCCCATGACCTTGGTGTCCCAAGTGTAGTAGAGCACCGTTCCCAGCCCCATCGCAATGGTGAACGTGGCGATGAGTTTAATGTGGCGCTGGATAAACGCCCACATGTCGTTGTAGTGCAACATGGTGTACGTCCCGAAGATGAAGAAGAACTGGTAGGTGAAGACGTTGACCCCGTAGGATTGGAACCACCAGAGCCAGTGGGTTTTGTCGATGTGCGGATAGACGTATTTGATCACAAACATCAAGATCATCTGAATCGCAAAACTAATGCCAAGAATCCAGTTGTGGTAGTTATACAGCCGTTTGAATAGCGTGACGATCAACGGATAGATGATGTATAACTGCAGGGTGATCAGGATATAGTAGAGGTAGAAGCGATCACCGTGGATGATGGCATCGAAGTAGGTTTGGCTGAAAACCGAGATATTGGCCAAGTGGGGATCAGAGAAGACCATCATGGCTAATAATAGAAAGAAGTTCCACAACAGGTACGGCCAACCGGAACCGGCGAACCGCTTTTTGAAGAAGGTTGGCCAGTCGTTTCGGTTGTAGTAACTCAACGTCAGCACGAGGCCGGTCATGAACATGAAGCCCATTCGGGTAAAGTGCAACATCAAGTGGGTCGACAGCAGGGCCAGATGTTCCCAGCCGGTCGAACTCATCTCGTGAAGAAAAACGGTGGTGGAATGGTTTAATAACACCCCGAAAATGAAGAAGATCCGCATAAAGTCGACCTCATAAAGGTGTCGACGCTTCTTTTTTTGCGCTTGAACAGCTTGAGCTTGCAACGTGTGTCACTCCGATCTTTAGTTGACTATCAATAATGTGTTAATGATTTAAAAATTGCTGAAACGATAACCTATCAAGGCTACCAATGGTAACTTAAAGTGAGCTTAAAACGGGCGTAGCCGTCAAGGCCCTTAACTGACCATGCGGCTAACATGATAACAAAGATTACAGCGAGAAACTAGTCCTAACTCACAGCGGATTTTCAGATTGCGTGTTGAAATGTATCAAAAGCTGCGTTAACCGGTTCCGAAGTTCCGAAATTTGAGCCTTCGTGAAGTAGGCAACCCCCAGTCGGATGTGATTCTGGTGGGCCCCAAACAAGAAGTCGGGGCGAACGAGCACTTGGTGCGTTAAAAACTGGTCGTAGTCTGCGGCGGTGAGCGACCGATTAACGTTTAACTGCACCCAAAAGCTGCTGCCATCAACGGTTGGCTGCTGGTACGTTAAGCGACCATTATCGGCTAGTGGTTGGAGCGCTGTATGGAGCCACTGCGCGCGTTGACGCAACTGCGCGGTCTGCCGGTTGACCTGATCGGCGAGGTCGGGTTGGGCGAGGAACTGAGTGGCGATAATTTGAGGAAAAATACTCATGCCGGCCTCCATTTGCTGGCGAATATCGGCTAAGCGCGTTACCAAGGAAGCAGGCGCCAGCAACCAGCCGATCCGAGTATGACTGCCAACAAGGGACGATAGCGAACCAACGTAAAGCACATTATTAGGGTCCAGCGCCTTCAGTGGCACGATCGACGACGTTGGGTTAAGCGCGTTGCTAATACCAAAGGGGTCGTCCTCCACGATTGGCAGTTTTAGTTGCTGACAGACTTTGATCAGTGCCCGGCGCTTAGCAAGGGGCATCGCCATCCCGGTTGGATTTTGACCATTGGGGTTCACGAATAAAAAGCGAAAGTGGTGTTTATAGTAGGCCTTTTGCAACGCCACGAGGTCAAGGCTACCGTCTGGTTGGAGTGGAATGCCAAATACCCGGATGCCGGCCACTTGAAAGAGCGCCAGTTGGTAGAAGTAGGAGGGCTTTTCAATCGCAATTGCGTCCCCGTAAGATAGGAGGCCTTGCGTGATGAGGTAAAAGGCTTGTTGGGCGCCTGAAGTGATGAGAATTTGATCGGGTTGAATAGCTTGCTGGAGCAGGGGAGTTAGGTGCTGAACGAGTTGCTGTTTGAGGACTGTTGCGCCACTTAAATTAACGCTGGTTTCTTGGTCGATCAGCTGTTCAGCGGAAACGTGATTGAGTGAAATTGGCAAAGCCAGCTCTGGGGAGATGTTAAAGTGGGCCAGATTGATGACGTCAGGTTCGGTTTCCATTGCCCGTAAGCGAGTTAGGTAATTAGCGGGATCGCCGAACCGGTTCGTGGATAGGTAGTTCTGCCAGTTCACGTTTTCGGGGAGCACGCCCCACTTGTCGGTGCTGACCCAGGTGCCGCTACCGACCTTGCGAACGAGGAGCCCGTTACTGACCAGTTCGTTGAGGGCGTGCTGAATCGTTGAGCGGTTCACCACGAGTTTTTCGGCCAATTGCCGTTCAGCGGGAAGCTTTTCGCCGGGAAGCAGGGCGCCGGTTTCAATGGCGTGGGTGATCAGCGCGATGACGCGTAAGTAGAGTGATTGGTGGGTTGCGGGTAATTGCCAGTTCATGCCGGCCATCCTTTCTAAAATTGGGTGGTAAAAATACCAACCAATTGGTGGTTTTTATTATCTGTCTTCCAGCCTAACATAAACTTAAAATTTAAGCGCTGGAGGGATTCAATTATGACAGAAACTGGAACAACAACTGTAAAACGTGGTATGGCACAAATGCAAAAGGGTGGCGTCATTATGGACGTTGCCAATGTTGAACAGGCCAAGGTGGCGGAAGCAGCCGGCGCCGTTGCCGTGATGGCCCTTGAACGGGTGCCATCAGATATTCGCGCCGCTGGCGGGGTTGCCAGAATGTCTGATCCAGCGATGATCAAGTCGATCATGGATGCTGTGACGATTCCCGTGATGGCTAAGGTTCGGATCGGTCACATTGCTGAAGCCCGCATCTTGGAGGCCATCGGCGTTGATTACATCGACGAAAGTGAAGTTTTGACCCCAGCCGATGACCAGTACCACATTAAAAAAGACGATTACACGGTGCCGTTTGTTTGCGGCTGCCGCAACCTTGGTGAAGCCCTTCGGCGAATCGGTGAGGGTGCCTCAATGTTACGGACGAAGGGGGAACCCGGGACCGGCAACATCATTGAAGCGGTTCGGCACATGGAAAAGGTCAATCAACAAATCAGCCACGTGGTTGGGGCTACGGATGCCCAGTTGATGACGATTGCGCGGGATTTGCGGGCGCCTTACGACTTGGTAAAGGAAGTTCATGACACTGGAAAGTTGCCCGTGGTTAACTTTGCGGCCGGTGGCGTTTCAACCCCAGCGGATGCCGCGTTGATGATGAACTTGGGCGCCGATGGTATCTTCGTTGGGTCAGGGATCTTTAAGTCTGAGAACCCAGCGAAGTTTGCGAAGGCCATTGTGACCGCAACGGCGCACCCAACCGATTATGCGTTGATTGCGAAAGTATCGGAGAATCTCGGTAACCCAATGAAGGGGATCGAAATCTCAACGTTGACGGATGACCAAAAGATGGCCGATCGCGGGATCTAGTAAGGGGATGACAACATGGAAATAGGCGTATTAGCGTTACAGGGCGCTGTTAGTGAGCACCTGGCGCAACTGCAACAGTGTGGCGTAACGGGCCGACCAGTAAAAACGCCGGCTGATTTGGCCGGGTTAGACGGGCTAGTGTTGCCAGGTGGCGAAAGCACTACGATTCGGAAGTTACTGGTGCGCGAAAACCTGTTGGCCCCACTACAAGAACTCGTTAAGCAGGGGTTCCCGATTTTCGGGACCTGTGCCGGACTAGTTTTATTGGCCCAACCAGAATCGTTAAATGGAATTAAAGGCACCATGATCCGCAACGGGTTTGGTCGCCAACGAGAAAGTTTTGAAGCCGACATTAACGTGGCGGGTTGGTCAAAACCATTTCATGGCGTTTTCATAAGAGCACCATACTTTGAAACTGTTGGTGATGCTGCCAAACCATTGGCAACGTTGCCGGATGGTCGGATTGTTGCCGCGGTTCAGGGTAATATCTTAGTGACCGCGTTCCACCCAGAACTGACGGCGGATCACCGGTTCCACCAGTACTTTATTGACCAATTGGTTAAGACAGCTAGTTAAGGATTTTATTTTGAAAACACCCACTGAATTCTTATCGAACCGGTGGGTGTTTTTTTTAGGCTTAATTTCGCGTCACGTCACGGTTAAACGAATTTTTGAAATCGCTTGAAATATATAATCAGTAGCGTATATTAAAGGGTAGACATGATATATACGACCGGTTTAGTCGGGATGACGACCGGATAGGCGTTACCGCTAAGGAGCACACGAGATGTACTATGAATTTCAATTTGGTAATCTCTTCCTGATACTGGGCGTCATTGCCCTTTCAAAGTGGCTGGAAGATAAGTTAATATCGCAACACACCCGTCAGTGGCTAACGGATACAGTATTGGCAAGCTTTCTCTTTGCGATGCTGCTCTTTTTGCACACTGAAGTCGTGACCTTTAAAAATATTGGGTCGGGCGCCTATTCGTTTGATTGGACGTTTTTGAACATTCAATTGGTGCTCTACATTTTCATGGCGGTCACAGTTCGATCAGGTGTCGGTCGAGGATTCTTGATTGGCGTGGGGTTGCTATTTTACTGGGAGCGGGGCTTCTTTACGTATTGGTATTCATGGCCGACATTGATTGCGGCCTTGGCCATTGCAATGGTGATTTCGCACTTTGGTGAGCAGTTGCTTAAGCATGTTTGGCAAATTTACTTGAGTGCAGTGGTCATGTGCATCCCTGTTTGGATCGCGGTTGGGACCGCAACTGACGGTGATCAGCTTGGTGACTGGGCCGTTAACTTCGCCATCTTTAGTGGCCAGTTTATTTTAGTCAACGCCTTTAACGTTCGGTTGCGGCGAGACTATAATCGCGAACTGATGCTGACCAAGCAAGCTAATTTTGATGATTTAACCGGAATTAAGAACTTTCGGGCCTTCAATAATGATTTGAGTCAACAGTACGATGAGTTCAAGGAAACCAAGAATCAATTTATTCTAGTAATGATGGATATTGACCACTTTAAAGCCATCAATGACACTTATGGTCACTTGGTCGGCAATTCTGTCCTCAAGCAAACTGCCACGGCGCTTAATGAGTTGGCCAAAGAAGCCGATCCGGATGCCTATGCCTATCGAGTTGGTGGTGAAGAATTCGGGATTTTGCTACCAGTTAAACCCGATGATGAACTCTGGACACGACGATTGTGTCAACAGATTCAAACGAAGATTCGGCAACAGCGGTTGATGCTACCGAAAACAACGATCAACTGGACGATTTCGATTGGTTGTGATTATAGCAGTCTTAAAGATGAAGGCTGTTTGGAAATTTATCGCCGAGCGGATAAGAACCTCTATCATTCGAAGGAAAATGGTCGTGATGCGATTACGATTCAGGGGACGATGATGGAAGGTTAGTGTGCGGAGCGAGGCGGTTAGAAGGTGAAATATAAGGCGGCCCAAGTTGAACTACCGGTTTTTGGTAGTTTAGCTTGGGCCGCCTTATATGCAACCTTCTGCCTCGCGCAGCACGATTCGGCGTGGTGGCCAGAAAGCGCGTGGTTGACAAGCTCCAGTCACTTAAGGAACCCCGGAAATAACAGTTTAAGCGACGCCGAATTTCGTAGTCTGAGCGCGCCAGTTTTCATGTGGCTTTGGCAAACGAAGCGTCGACAAACAGCCAAAACTCAAGAGGCATCCCATATATCGGCCGCTAAAGAATATTTTCAACAATCTCATCTAATTTCAGAATACCACCCACTCGATTGCTGGACGAAATTCTAGTTTCAATCCAGAATAATTCTACATCTTGTATTTATGGCGAGTATTTCGACTGAGTTGACCACAATATGTAGTTGAACCCAACTGTAAAAGTCGCTATGATGGTCGTAACTGTTAATTGAGATGAGAGATGGGAGTGGATACCATGCAAGAACCAAAGACTAGGGGAATTGCGACTTTGAGCGTTGTGAAGCGCGATGGTCGGCACGTGGAATTTGATTTAGCGAAAATTGAACGGGCCATTGAACGGGCGGCCAAGTCGACGACCGCGGCGTTGACGCCGGATGATCAGCACGATATTGATGACGTGTTGGGGGCCGTTTTAACTGAAGTAACGAACCGGTTTCAGACCGATGTTAAGATTTACGAACTCCAAAACATTGTGGAGCACGAGCTGATTGAACGGCAACAGTTTGATTGGGCGAAAGCTTACATTAACTACCGGACGCAAAAGGACTTAAAGCGTAATCAAGCGACCGATATCAACTTCACGATTCAAAAGCTATTAAAAAAGGATTCAACGGTGGTCAACGAAAACGCCAATAAGGACAGCAACGTGTTCAACACGCAACGCGACCTGACAGCGGGGACGGTTGCCAAGGCGATGGGGCTGAAGATGTTGCCGCCAAAGGTTGCCAACGCGCACTTAAAGGGCGACATTCACTGGCACGACTTGGACTACCAACCATATAGTCCAATGACCAACTGTTGCTTGATCGACTTTAAGGAAATGCTGAATCATGGTTTCAAGATTGGCAACGCCGAGGTTGAACCACCACATTCGATTCAAACGGCTACGGCCCAAATGTCTCAAATTATCGCTAACGTTGCCTCTAGCCAGTATGGTGGCTGTTCAGCTGACCGGGTCGACGAATTGTTGGCACCATTTGCGATGAAGAACTACGAGAAACACTTAGCGGATGCTAAGGAATGGATCGATGGTGCCGAGCGCCAAGCTGAATTTGCGAAGGAAAAGACTAGAAAAGATATCTACGATGCGATGCAGGCGTTGGAGTATGAGATCAACACGCTTTATTCATCTCAAGGCCAAACGCCATTTACTACTCTTGGTTTTGGGCTAGGTTCAAACTGGATCGAACGTGAGATTCAAAAGTCGATTTTGAAGGTGCGAATCGGTGGCTTGGGTCAAGAAAAGCGGACAGCCATTTTCCCTAAGTTGGTCTTTTCAATTAAGCGGGGGTTGAACCTCGATCCTCAAGATCCCAATTACGACATCAAACAGTTGGCGGTGGAATGCGCGACGAAGCGGATGTACCCCGATGTATTGATGTACGACAAGTTGGTTGAACTGACCGGCTCCTTTAAAGCGCCAATGGGTTGCCGGAGTTTTCTACAGGGTTGGCAAGATGAACAAGGTAACGAAGTCAACGCTGGGCGGATGAACTTGGGCGTTGTGACGCTGAATTTGCCACGAATTGCGCTTGAATCGAAAGGTAATCAGGATCGGTTCTGGTCAATTTTAAATGAACGCTTGGCCATCTGTAAGGAAGCGCTGGTCTTTAAAGTGAACCGCGCCAAGCAAGCGACGCCTGAAAATGCACCGATTTTGTATCAATACGGGGCCTTTGGCAAGCGCTTGACTCGGGAACAGTCGGTTGACGAACTCTTCAAGAATAAACGGGCAACGGTTTCGTTGGGTTACATTGGCCTGTACGAAGTCGGGACGGTGTTCTTTGGTCCTAACTGGGAGCATAATGCTGAGGCAAAGGCCTTTACGTTGGCAGTTGTCAAAGCGCTCTACGATAACTGTGAACAGTGGAGTGACGAGTACGATTACCACTTCAGCGTTTACGCAACGCCAGCTGAAAGTTTGACGAACACCTTCTGCCAAGCCGATATTAAGAAGTTTGGTCGGATCAAAGACGTGACGGATAAGGAATACTATACGAACAGTTTCCACTACGATGTTCGGAAAGCGCCAACGCCGTTTGAAAAAATTGATTTTGAAAAGGTTTATCCGCCATACAGTTCGGGTGGGTTCATTCACTACTGCGAATACCCGAACCTGAAACAAAACCCTAAGGCGCTAGAAGCCGTGTGGGATTACGCCTACGACCGAATTGGCTACCTTGGGACTAACACGCCAATCGATCAGTGTTTTGAATGTGGCTTTAAGGGTGAATTTAAACCAACTGCCCGGGGCTTTGAATGCCCACAGTGTGGCAATCACGATCCCGCAACCTGTGATGTTGTAAAGCGGACCTGTGGCTATTTAGGCAATCCAAACCAACGGCCAATGGTTCACGGCCGCCACGTTGAAATTGCCAGTCGGGTCAAGCACATGACGTTGGGCAATGACCAAAACGATATTGCCCGGCAGTAACCAGGGGTGATGAGATGACAACGGAATCAGTTAAGTTACCACGGAATCCGGAACCCAAGGAGTGGCTGGCCAGTGAGTTGAGCGACCAACGGATTGCGAGCTATAAGCCGTTTAACTTCGTGGATGGCGAAGGGGTTCGGTGCAGCCTTTATGTGAGTGGCTGCAAGTTCAACTGCCCGGGGTGTTACAACAAAGTGGCGCAAAACTTCCACTTTGGCCAACCCTACACGCAGGAACTGGAAGATCAGATTATTGCTGACTTGAGTCAGTCTTACGTCCAAGGGCTGACTTTATTGGGTGGCGAACCGTTTTTAAATACCCAGGTTTGCTTGAAACTGTGTCGCCGAGTTCGCAAAGAGTTCGGTAATACCAAGGATATCTGGAGCTGGACCGGCTACACGTGGGACGAGCTCAAGCAGGAGTCTGAGGATAAACAAGAACTCTTGCAGTTATTGGATATCTTGGTTGATGGTCGGTTCTTACAAGCTAAGATGGACCTGACGCTTCAATTCCGTGGGAGCAGTAATCAACGAATCATTAATGTCCCAGCGTCGTTAGCAACAGGTGACGTTGTGTTGTGGGATAAGTTAATCAAATAGAACGTGGAACAAGACGGTTAGAGATCGGAGCATAAGCCCCTCTTGCCAGAAACCCCGATTTTTGGGGTTTGTGGTGAGAGGGGCTTATGTGTAGATCTCTGTCTTGTTCCGCGCGTTTCGGCGTGGTAGTTAGAAGGCACTGAGATATGGGTTTTTAGAAGGAAATCGGAACCTCAAGGGGGTACAGTTAAATCCGAGCCGAAAATAGTAGCCGGGAGCACTATTAGAAAAGCTAAGGGCTTAAAAGTCAAAATAATGCTGATAGACAAGTCAAATATTAGTGACGAAAACGGCGAATATTTGTGCAGTTTTAGTGTCATTTTGGCAAACTCGGCGGGAGGACTTTGCATTTTAAGAGTCACAAGTTACACTTAGCACAAAGAGGTGGAGACGGTGCTGCAGGTAATTTTGACGGGAATCTTATCGTTTGTGAGTTCGGATTTGGATGACATTATTGTGTTTACGTTGCTGTTTACGCAGCGCCGGAAGTACCGAACGGGACATATTATAGCGGGTCAGCTATTAGGGATTGGCAGTTTAGTGCTGATTAGCTTGCTGATCAACTACGGCCTAGGGTTAGTGGCAACGTCCATCCTGAAGTGGATTGGGATTCTGCCGATTATTTTAGGGGTTAAATACTGGTACGATTACTACTACCAAAGCAAATCCGATAACGAAAACATGCCCGAAACGGTGGTTGCCCAGCATTCAATGATTGGCAACGTGCTGGGCATCTGCTTGCTTACTATCTCAAACGGCGCGGATAATATTGGCATCTATGTGCCGTTATTCACGCAGTATAGCAACTGGGAACTTGGAGTGATCATTGCGGTTTATGGCGTGATGACCTTGGTTTGGTGTTACTTTGGTTATCGGTTGGCCAGCCTGCCAGCGTTGCAGGTGCGAATTGAGCGTTACCGGCGCTGGTTGATTCCGCTGATTTTTGTGTTGTTGGGCATCTATGTGCTGTTTAAAAACGGGGCTTTTAATTAAACGAATTTGATTGAAAAATGCGCTACTTAGACCGTTGGATGGTTTAAACAGGGCGCTTTTTTTGATTTATAGATGTTACTGAAATCACAATCAGTGAGGATGCGATGATTAGTGTTACTCGAATAATCGTTGTTAAAAAAGTAAGAAATAATGATGGGTTCATAAATGTTGATGCATCAACGTATAAGGGCTTTGTTAATGCTAGTATATGAGACTGGTTAAGCGGGGGTCAAATAAGTATTATTGTGAAACAAAGTTCAAATTTAATCAAAAATTAATTGATTTAGCAAACATCTCGTGATAATATGAGCATATTCTTTAATACGAACTTGGAGGAGACCAAAATGAACAAACAAGATTTTACCGAAATTGCCCAGAAGCACTATGATGCCATGACTGAATTGTTTGAACCACACAAGATGTTGAGTGCAATCGATGCCGGAATCGCTAAGGCCAACGAACTTGGCGTTGGGGTAACGTTCTGCATTATGAACGCCGACCGCGTGGTTCAAATGTCATACCATTTACCAAACGCTAACTTGGTAAGTGTTCAATTGGCACCTAAAAAGGCTTGGTCAGCTATCTCAATGAAGCAACCAACCAAAGAAGTTAGCTCAGAGATTCAACCAGGCGCCCCATTGTACGCAATGGAAACCATGTTGGATGGCGACTTAGTATCCTTCGCTGGTGGGATTCCATTGGTATTCGGCGAACAAATCGTTGGTGCAATCGGTGTCAGCGGTGGGTTGGTTGAAGAAGACCAAGCGATCTGTGAAGCGACTGTGGCTAAGTTTATGGAATTAAGTGACTAGAGCGCAAAACGAAGCGCTTTGAGCGTGGAGTATAAGAAGAGCCAAGCAGTATTGCCCGGGTTTGGGGCAATACTGCTTGGCTCTTCTTATATGCAACGCTCAGCTTCGTTTTGCGCGTTTCGGCGTGGTGGCCAGAAGGGAGTTAAGCAACCAAACTTCACTTAGGTAACCAGAATCCCAAGAATTATCAGCTCAAATCAAGCCGAAAACAACGTAGTCGAAAAGCGCGTCGCCAGCACCACAATCCACCAATAACTGCAATCAATATACACTGGATAACCAAATGAACCGCACGACACAGTACACCATTCATCGATCCTAAGCCACCACCCACAATGTGTTACACTAAACCCAACGACCAAAAAAGGAGTCTTCAACCATGCTACCCAAACTCATTGCGACAGACATTGACCACACCTTCTTAACGGATGCGGGCCACTACGATCATCAACGGTTCACCAAGATTTACCAGCAGTTAGCTGACCGAAACATTCGATTTGTGATCGCGAGTGGGAACCAGAAGTACCACCTAACGAATTTATTTCCGGACTATCCGGATTTGATTTACGTGGCGGAAAATGGTGCGTACGTGTCTGATCGAACGCAGGCGTACGCGTTGACCACGTTTAGTGATGACGTGGCTAGTGAAGTGATTTCGCGGTTAACGGCTGATTCGAAGTACCATTTTTCAATGTGTAATCCTGAAATGGCCTTTATCCGCAAAACGGAGCCGGAACCAGTTTTGGCAACTGCTCGCAAGTTCTGCGACCGGTTGACGTTGGTGGATGATCTTCAAGACTCAGCACATCACATCGTGAAGTTCACGCTAAATGCGCCCGCAGATGAGTTAGCGGCCCTGTACGATGATGTTAAGCAACTGTTAGGCCCGTTGGTGGCACCGATGACGAGTGGGCACACGAGTATTGATCTCGTTTATCCCGGCGTGAATAAGGCAACTGGCCTCCAAACGTTGGGGGATAAGTTAGGCATCAGCACCGCTGAAATGTGGGCGTTTGGCGATGACCGTAACGATGTGCCAATGTTGGCTGAAGTGGGCCGCGGGATTGCGGTTGCGAACGCCGTGCCAGCTGTTCAAGCAGTGAGCGATGATACAGCACCGGCTGCGAATGAGCAGGGTGTGCTGCAGTATTTGGAGCAGGCGTTGGCGACAGAAAAATAGGAGTTTTAACGAAAAAGACAGGCAGGGCTGGAGGGAAGTTCATATTGGTAAGCATCGAACTACTTTCTTAACTCAAAGTTAGTTAAAAATTCTAATTAATTTCAAGACTATTATCTAGTCTAAACGTGCGCCAAAACTCAGGCCTCGGCCATATAAGAGAACGGACCCGTAGATTCCAAAATCAGGAATCCACGGGTCCGTTCTCTTATATTCTGGGACCTAAACGAGTTTTGTCTCACTCTCGGCCAGTTTTTAGTTTAAATTAGTGTTAGTTCGCCGCAACATAATCATCAATTTCAGCCAAGTAAAGCGCCTTAGCTTCATCACTGATCCAAGAAGTCTCAAACGAGTTCTTAGCAAGACGGACAACTTGGTCCTTAGTGAGGTTGAACTTATCAGCAATGGCGTAGTAGTTATCACTGATGTAGCCGCCGAAGTAGGCCGGATCATCGGAGTGAATCGAAACCTTGACGTCCTTAGCCAAGAGTTCGAGGACTTCTTTGCCCTTCATTTCGGGTGACACAAAGGCGTTAGAAAGTGGGCAAGAGGTCATGCCGATGTTGTGGTTAGCAACAAAGTCGACCAGATCTGGATCTTCAACGATGTTGGTACCGTGATCGAGTCGTTCAACGCCCATGATTTCAAGGGCTTGGCGGATGTGTTCGATGGAGTCTTTTTGGTCGATGTCACAGTGGGCGGTTAAGTGTAAGCCGGCTGCGGCAGCGTCTTCGTACTGACGAGCGAATTTCAGAGGTGGGTTGTTGTGTTCATCAGAGTCGAGACCGATGCCCACGAATTTATCCTTATAAGGAAGGGCTTCTTCAAGCGTCTTGCGTGCGGACTCTTTAGAAAAGTCGCGCAGGAAGCACATGATCAGCGTGGCATCGATGTTGAGCGCCCGAGCGTCCACCGTCGCGCGGTACAAGCCGTTGATCACCGTTTCAAATGCAATGCCGCGGCTGGTATGGGCTTGTGGGTCAAAGAAAATTTCGACGTGGCGGATGTGGTTCTTAGCGGCTCGTTTTAGATAATCAAAGGCTAAGTCGTAGAAGTCCTGTTCGTGTTGCAGGACGTTCATTGCGGGGTAATAGACCGCTAAGAAGGAAGCTAAGTCATCATATTGATAGGTTGCCCGCACGTCTTCGATGGTCGATTGGCCAATGTCAACGTGGTTGCGTTTAGCTAACTTCAACTTAAGTTCGGGTTCAAGGGTGCCTTCAATGTGTAAATGCAATTCGGCTTTTGGTAATCCCTGGGTAAAGGCCGGCGTCACTTCGGTGCTCATACTGAATACCTCCAATGATATTGTTCGTTTTTTAAATTACATATTCAGTGTAACACGTAAATTAAACTAGTCAATCCAATAAAACACGAATATTGATGTTGTGCTAATTAAAAATATATGGCATAATACGAACTGTACTTAACAAACAGACGAAGGGGATCATCACGCTCATGCAAAATTTAAGTAACAGCACTTCTGGTAATGGGAGTTATCTTGACCGGACCTTCCATCTTACCGAACAAAACACCACGGTCGGTCGCGAACTCTTAGCTGGCCTCACCACGTTCGTGTCTATGGCTTACATTTTATTCGTTAACCCAAGTATCTTAGGGGCTGCCGGAATGGACAAAGGGGCCGTCTTCACGGCCACCGCACTTTCAGCAATTATTGGTTGTTTATTGATGGCGTTTCTTGCCAACTACCCGATCGCCATTGCACCAGGCCTTGGCGATAACGCGTTCTTTACCTTTTCCGTTGTTTTAGGGATGGGGATTCCTTGGGAAAAGGCAATGGCCGGCGTGTTCGTTGCGTCAGTATTATTTACGATTCTATCCTTCCTGAAAG
The DNA here is from genome assembly GCF_054785195.1 of Secundilactobacillus muriivasis. Taxonomy (NCBI): domain Bacteria; kingdom Bacillati; phylum Bacillota; class Bacilli; order Lactobacillales; family Lactobacillaceae; genus Secundilactobacillus; species Secundilactobacillus muriivasis. The sequence goes on from NZ_BAABMI010000031.1 coordinate 51,109, forward strand.
TTCGGGAAATCGTGATCGATGCGATTCCAAAGGATTTGAAACTGGCGATGGCTGCCGGGATCGGGATCTTTATCGCGTTCGTTGGGATGCAAGGCGGTGGCTTAATCGTTGCGGATAAGTCATCCCTCGTTGCGATTGGCTCATTTACGGTGCCAACGACTTGGTTAACCATTTTCGGGATTTTCGTGATTGCCATCTTAATGGCCAAAAAAGTGCCAGGTTCCATCTTTATCGGGTTAGTGGCAACGGCCGTTTTAGGCTTAGTCACTGGCTTGATCAAAGCACCAAGCAGCATCATTTCACTGGCACCTAGCTTGAAACCAACCTTTGGCGTTGGGGTCGAAAACTTACCAAGTATCGCTGATCCGCAAATGTGGGCGGTTGTGCTGATCTTCTTGTTGGTGGCCTTCTTTGATACGGCTGGGACGTTGATCGGTTTGGCCCAACAAGCGGGCATCATGAAGAACAACAAGATGCCTCGGATCGGCCGCGCTTTGATGGCGGACTCAATCTCGATGTTGGCCGGCTCCGTCATGGGGACAACGCCAACTGCCGCTTACGTTGAATCATCTGCCGGGATCGCCGTTGGTGGCCGGACTGGCTTAACGTCGTTGACGACGGGGATCTTGTTTGCCTTCAGTATGTTATTCTCACCACTGTTGACTGTTGTGACGGATCAAGTGACCGCACCAGCGTTGATCGTGGTTGGAGTGCTGATGGTTTCTGCTTTAAGTGAAATTCACTGGAACCAATTTGAAATTGCCTTGCCTGCCTTCCTGACAGTGATCGGGATGCCGTTGACCTACAACATTTCTTACGGGATTGCCTTTGGGTTCTTAACTTACCCAATCTTGATGACCGTTGCTGGTCGGCGCAAGGAAGTCAACTACATCATGTGGATCATGCTCTTCGTATTCGTACTCTTGCTGTACGTCTTGAACGTGATTCCAAAGTCATAACTTGTTTTTTAACCGAATGAGGCGCCGTCAAACGACTCATTTGGGTTCAAATACGGCTCGGTAAGCCGCCCAAAATACCTTGATGACACTACTTTAACGTGACGACATCGCCACAAAAAAGAAATGAGAGGTTTTTAAATTGACAACAGTTGAACAACTAGGACGCTACATTGATGCCGGGGCAGCCAAGCTCCCCGCAGACTTAGTGATCGAAAACGGCACGTTGGTGAACGTGAACACGGCAGAGTATTACTTGGCCGATGTTGCGGTTTACCAAGGTAAAATCGTGGCAGTGGACGCTGACGTGAGTGCTTACGTGGGGCCTGAAACCCGGCACGTGGACGCTACCGGGAAGTATTTGGTACCCGGTTTGATCGACGGTCATATTCACGTGGAATGCAGTAAGCTGAGCCTGACTCGGTTTGCGCAGGCCGTTGTGCCTCACGGGACGACCAGCATCGTGTCTGGACTAGACGAGTATATTTCAGTTGTTGGGGTTGCCGGGCTAGACGAACTCTTTACCGAAATCGACCAGAGCGCCATGAAGGTGTTCTGGGGGCTCCCATACAAAACGCCGTACACCATCCCAACGTCAACAATTTCCTACAACGTCTCAGCAGCGGATCATGAGCGGATCCAACCCCAAGAAAACTGTTACGGCGTCTGGGAAACGGTGCGCGAAGCCATCCAGATGAAGGATGAAGATACCTTAAAAGCAATTTTAACGGCGCAAAAATACCATAAGCCCGTGTTCGGTTGTTCACCAATGGCAACCGGTATTGACTTGAACGAATTCCTCATGAGTGGCGTTCACGTCGACCACGAAAGCTATTCTCACGAAGAATTCTTAGAAAAAGCGCGTAAGGGGGTTCACGTGGTTATTCGTGAATCATCCGTAACCAAATTCTTAAAGGAAAATATCCGGGCCATCACTGAAGGCGCGGCTGGCGTTGCCCGGCACACGAGTTTTTGTACCGATGACGTGAACGCCCGTGACATCTTAGATTACGGGCATTTGGATCACATGGTTCGGCTTGCGATTAAAGCTGGCGTATCACCAATGACTGCCATTCAAATGGCGTCGTTGAACAGTGCTGAAGCTTACCACATTGATGATACGGTGGGTTCCATTGCGCCAGGCAAAGACGCCGACATTCTGTTAGTTGACCAACCCGGCACCTTCAACGTTGAAACGGTCATCAGTAAGGGCCAGTTAGTGTCTGAAAATAATGAAGTGGTCGCTAGTTTCCAACCACCAAAGCGGAGCGCAACGCTTCAAGGTAAGTTGCAGCATGAGTTACTGAAGCCGGCTGACTTTGACTACCAAGTTGATTTAGCCGACGGCACCGCAACCGTTGAAGCCATCCATAGTGTTGGCCCATTTGTCAGAAAACGCCAAGACGTTGAGCTAGCAGTTAAGAACGGCGTCGTTCAACCAGACGTCGCTAAGGATACGGCACTGGTTTCGGTAATCGAACGTTACGGTATTAACGGCAATCAATCTCGCGGATTCTTACACGGCTGGTCAATTAAACGCGGCGCCATCGCAACTTCGGCGTCACCGGATGATAATAACCTGGTTGTTGCCGGTGTGAACACCGATGACATGGCGTTAGCGGCCAATACTCTGATTGAATGCGGCGGTGGTCAAGTCGTCGTGGTTGACGGGAAGGTTGTGGCCTTGCTGGAATTACCAATTGGTGGCATCACCACTGATTTAACACCGGATGAATTAGCGGCTAAGGAAATCGAATTGAAGACGGCTGCGGAACAACTTGGTAGTGAACTGCCTGATCCGTTGTTCTACCTGTCCTTCTTACCAATTACTGCGATTCCGGATCTTGCCATTACTGATGGTGGGAACGTGGACTACACGAAGTTGGCTTACTTTGATCCGATTTTGGAATTGAATAAATAATTTTGAGCGGTCGACTGTTATGGTCGACCGTTTTTTATTGTCGCTTGTGTCCAGCGTAAGTGTTGAGTGCGATTTGGGTGCAGGCTGTTTGTCGTCGCTTTGCTCGCCAAAGCCGCATTGAAAAGCGCTCGTTCAGGCTACAAAATTCGGCGCCACTTAAACTGTCATTTCCAGGGTTCCTGACATTGCAGGAACTTGTCAACCACGCGCTTTCTGGCCACCACGCCGAATGGTGCTGCGCGAGACTGAGAGCTGCATGCAAGGCGACATCGGTAAACCCGCCAGGCCCGGGCGCCTTCACCGATGTCGCCTTGCACACTGCTCTCAACCTGTCTCGCTCCGCACACTTACGCTGGACACAAGCGTCAGCATGTTTCTTAGTAACCCTAACGTTGACGATTGGGTTACTAACGCGTATACTAACCCTAATTCAAACTGATTAACGGGGGTTATCAAAAATGACAACGACGATTTCGGTTCGTCAACTTGCGACAACGGCAATGATGACGGCATTACTAGTGGTACTGGGGCTATTTCCTGGCATTCCGCTGGGACTCATTCCAGTCCCCATCGTGTTGCAAAATTTAGGCATCATGTTAGTGGGGGCCTTGCTCCGTGCGCGATTTGGCACGATTTCAGTGGGGTTGTTATTGCTGATGGCGTTCATCGGTTTGCCAGTCCTCTCTGGTGGTCGTGGTGGTGCGGCGGTCTTTTTCGGTCCAACGGGTGGTTATTTAATTGGCTGGTTGCTGGCACCGGCTTTGATCAGCGGTTTATCGACACTTTGGCACGCCCGTGAAACCCACGGGTGGTGGCGTGAATTGGTGATCATACTGTTAATTGGCGTTGGACTGGTTGACCTGATTGGGTCGTTATGGCTGGCGGGACAGTCGCACATGGCGCTTTCGACGGCGTTGTTGTCAAATGCCGCCTTTTTACCGGGCGATATCTTAAAAGCGATAATTGCAGTTTTACTAGCTCGGCGATTACGGCCAGTGCTAAAATTGGCTTAAGTAGCGGAGGATGAATCAATGATACAGACAACCAAGCAGCAAATTTTAGCCGAATTATTAAGTCATCCCGGTGACTGGCAATCTGGTGATCAACTCGCAAGTGACGCCAATATTTCCCGGGAAAGTGTTTGGAAGGCGATCAATGGTCTTCGGAAGCAGGGACATCAAATTGAGAGTCGGCGGAGTTTAGGGTATCGCTATCTTGGCAGTGATCGGCTGGATGCGGATGCCATTCAGCATTACGCTGACGGTCACTTTTCGGGTGACTTACGAGTGATGGATGAAATCAACTCCACTCAAAGTTGGGCAAAGCAGGTGTTGAGTGAAACACCTGAATTAGGCACAACGGCGTTCTTTGCGGAACAGCAAACGCAAGGGTATGGCCGACGTGGCCGGGCGTTTTATTCGCCGAAAGAAACTGGGTTATATATGAGTTTAGTTTTGCCAAATCCATACACGGATATGCCGCAGCCGGGATTATTGACGACCGGCGTAGCTGTATCGGTGGTTCGCGTATTGTCACAGTTTTTTCCTGAAAAACCGTTTCAGTTAAAATGGGTTAACGACATCTATCTAGAGGGGCAGAAGGTGTGCGGTATTTTAACCGAAACTAGCCTTGAACTCGAATCGACGTCATCGATGGCGTTTGTGATTGGCGTTGGACTCAATTTAAGTACGGCGTCCTTCCCGGATGAAATCAAGCAAAAAGCGCGGGGCATTGCGCCAGATGGTCAAGTTGATCGTAATCGGTTGGCAGCGGCGTTGATCAGTCAGATTCAAGCGGATTGTGGTACTTACATGACTGGGGCGTTGATGCCGGTTTACCGGGAGTGGTCTGGCGTGATTGGCAAACCGGTCACGTTGAAGGTCGGGTCTCGAACGGTGACCGGTATCGTGCAAACTATCGATGATCAAGGTCAGCTTGTGTTAGCCGATGACGCTGGGCAAGTGAAGGCCTATGGGAGCGGTGAAGTGACCAAGGTGAATCTGGGTGCCTAAGTCAGTGTTGATTGCGGGACGGCTGACGGATGACGCTGGTCGGTGCCAGCATTATCACTTGAAAACGGATGTTGTGGGACTGAAGTGCGCGCGGTGTCAGACGTATTTTGCCTGCTATCAGTGCCATGATGAATTAACGGATCATGCGTTTGTGCCGTGTCCGAAAACGGAACAGGTTGCGATTTGTGGGGCCTGTGGGCAGCGGATGACGTATGCGGTTTATGCGGTGGGGCATTGTCCGGCGTGTGGGCATGGGTTTAATCCGCGGTGTGCGGTGCACGCGGGGATTTATTTTGTTGATTAATAAAAAGTGGTCTCGGGTTGAGTGCTCTTTTGGAGGACTAGATTGGGATCACTTTTTTTACTGGCGATATTAAGTGGTGATGGCGACGTGCATTGCTGTTACGTGATTTTCGGCGCTATTTGGATTGGCGATTTAGGAGAATCGGTTTTGATGTGATGTTTGGTGACGGAAGTTGTTTTAGGCAGCTGCGCCGAAACGTGCTCCGCAAAACTGAGAACTATGTGTAAGAGGACTAAGGTAAACCCCCAAGCCCGGGGGTTTCACCTTAGTCCCCTTACACGCCGTTCTCAACCCGTTTTGCTCCGCACTCTAAAAAACTTGCACAATAGGTCAAAACGACCTATACTTAATCAGTCGTTACGACCTATGGAGGTGCGAATGTACGAATTATTAATTTTAGGGGTATTAACGTCCCGGGATATGTCCGGTTATAAACTGCGGTGTGTGCTGGAAAATGCGTTAGTACCGCGGCGGCCGGTTTCTAACGGTGTGATGTATCCAGTACTTAAAAAACTGGCAGAACAGGGATTCATCATCTTTGTGGATCAGCCCAATGACCCGCGGGGGAAGCGATTAGCGCACATTACCGAAGCGGGAATGGACCGGGTACAGGAATTGATGCGTCAACCCGTTGCCGAAGATGGTAAACGCGAATCGATTTACCGATTCAAGTTTCGGGGGATGTCAGCCGTTGATGTGGCAACTCAGGAACGCATTTTAGCTGATTACGAAGCTAGCAATCAAACTGATCGCAACGTTTATCAAGAAGTTTGGGAACATTTGCAAGATAAGTTACACCAATCCGATGCGCGCCACGATGCGTTAACGTGGGGCTGTCGGTCACTCGAACTAGGAATCGCCATCTGTGATGCAAAGCAGGCGTGGATCGACCAGTGTCGAGTAGAAATGAGTCAAGGGGGCAAACATGGCAACAACTAAATCAACGAAGCAGTGGATCGCTCTAGCCGCAATGGGCTTGGGGGTCTTCATGGGCCTACTGGACGTCACGGTCGTTAACGTGGCGCTGCCAACAATGGTCACGGATTTTAAAACCACTTGTACAGACCTGCAGTGGGTGTTAAATGCCTACACGTTGGTCTACGCCGTCAGTTTGATGATCATGTCAAAACTGGGGGATATGTACGGCCGGAAGAAAATTTTCTTAGGGTCACTGATCTTATTCGTGCTGGCATCAGCTGTTAATGGGATGGCCAGCAATTTATTAATTCTAGATATTGGCCGAGGCGTTCAAGCCGTCGGTGGCTCCGGGATGATGTCGCTCTCAATGGCCTTAGTGGCGTCGAATTTTGAGGGCCGTGACCGGGGCTTAGCGCTGGGTATTCTGGGCTCTATCATCGGCATGTCGTCAGCATCAGGGCCGTTAATTGGTGGTTACCTAGTTGAACACTTCGGCTGGCCATCGATTTTCTACGTGAACGTGCCATTTGGGATCATTGCGGTAATCTTGACCGTGATTTACGTGAAGGAAACGCCAAGCTATGGTAAAAATCAAAAAGTTGACTTGGTGGGCATGTTCCTCTCGGCCGTTGGCCTGTTTGCGGTCATCTACGGTTTAATCGTCAAAGAAGGGCATACGCACTGGGGCTGGTTAGATTTACGTGTGAGTGGCTGGCTATTGGGCGGTGTTGTGGTACTGATTATTTTTATCGTGGCAGAAGCGCACATCAAAGAGCCAATGGTTAACTTGCAAATGTTCAAGAAACCGCACTTTGTTGGGGTGGTTATCGTAGCATTTGCGTTGGGTGCGGGAATCTACTCGTTCAACACGTTTCTGACGGCGTTGATGCAAAACTACATTGGTTACTCAGCCACCCAGACTGGGGTTCGACAACTGACTATCAGTATCTGGTCGCTGATTCTAGGTCCCATCGTGGGGATCCTGAGTGCGCGGTACTCCAAGAAGTGGATGATTACCATCAGTTTGCTGATTGGGAGCATCGGGTTTGTTCTGATGGCCCGGGCAATCGGTCCTGCAGTCACTTTCGCTGGATTGTGGCCCGGTATGGTCCTGATGGGGATCACCAACGGGATGGTCAACCCGCTGCTAAATACCGCTGGTATGGAAGGCGTCCAACCGCATGAAATGGGGATGGCGTCTGGCTTGCTGAACGTTTTCCGACAGTTGGGAACAACAGTCGGTGTGGTTGGTTTGGGCTTGATTCAGGATAGCCAGTACGAAACTTACCTGAACGGGCACCTCGGTCATCTCGGCATGCCAACTGCGGCCGTTGATGGCCTTAAAAAAGCGTTGGTCGATGCTGGACCGTTTTCGGGACACACGATTGCCTTTGCCGATCGGGTGCAACACGCACCGTTCGCGCATGCGTTTCAGCAAGTTGTGATTCGGGCTTACGATCACGGCATGACGGCACTGACGATTGCGGCGGCGGTTATTGTCCTGATTGGGGCAATTGGTGCGGGATTATTGTTGCAACGAAATCCGAAATCTACGGAATTATAAAATAAGCGTGAATGGTGTTGTTACAGGCGAAAGTTCCCGTGATGACGCCATTTTTGCGTTGCCTGTAACCCGGGAAATAACCACAAAAATGTGGGGAGTCACCCATGCTTAGAAGCTTAGCTAGGCAAATTCAGTCGACTGTCGTATTCTAAAATCAGCAAGGGGGAGAAAAAAATGAAATTTGGCGAACGACTTAAACGAGAGCGGATGGCTCAGCAACTAACTCAACGCGAAATGGCAGGCCAACTAAACGTCTCGCGACAAACCATTTCGAGCTGGGAAACGGGCAATAGTTACCCGGATATCGATAGCTTAATTCGGCTAAGTGACGCCTACCAGATTTCGTTGGATGTGCTATTAAAGGAGGACTCTGGGATGAAGGAGTATTTGAAGAAACAAGAAGTGATGGACGAAATTAAACCCATCGTGAAATTGACAACGGTGATCGACTTGATTTTTATTGCGATTTTATTGGTCATTCCGGTGCACGGTATCGCTGGTGGTTTGGTGATGCTGATGGGCTTGCTGAACATTGCGGTCTTACAGCGCATTCAGCGGTTTCAAGAGGCGGTTACTGGGGAACGTTGGGTGAATCGATGGTCTACGCGTCGTCTGTGGCTGATGTTGACGACTGGCGTTTTATTAGTGGTGGCGTTGGGTGTCGCGGGAATTGTTGGCTGGCAGTGGACGAGTTGGGTGACTAAGCTGGTCATGGCCGCCGGGGTAACGCTGGCCGCGCTGGTGGTGTTGGAGATCACGTATCGGTTGGATGTGAAGCGGCATCCTGAAGAAAAATAATTTGAATTTAAAAATTGTTTTCCTATAATTAAGTGCTTAATTTGTCAGCCTTGGTTCATAACGATGGTTGAATAGTAATGATGTAAGCGCTATACTGACGGTAATAAGTTGGCAAGGGCGCCAAATGATGACTCAGGGTTGAGTCGTTATTTGGTGCCCCTTTTTTAGTTGTAAAGGAGGACTTGAGATGCAACTCTATACGAAAGTTGGCGACAAGGGCACCACGAAACTGGTTGGCGGCGGGACCGTCAGCAAGGATTCAGACCGCGTGTGGGCTTACGGCACGATTGATGAATTAAATACCTTCATTGGGTTGGCTGCCACCAAACTTGATTCAAAGGAACAAGATATTCAAGCAGAACTACTGCAGCTGCAACACTGTTTATTTGATTTTGGGAGTGATCTTGCAAATCCGAATCTCAATGATGACACGATGCGCTTTAACCCAAAGTACGTTGGTTGGTTAGAAAGTAAGATTGATCAGTATCAGGACGAGCCACCGGCTATTCAACGGTTTATCTTGCCTGGTGGGAGTGAACAATCGGCCTTGTTCCAGGTATGCCGGACGATCACGCGGCGAGCGGAACGGCAGATTGTGTCACTGAATTGGTCAGTAACCTTACCAAGCGAGATGTTGAAGTTTATTAACCGATTATCCGACTATTTTTACGCACTGGCGCGGGTAGTTAACTATCGACAGGGGACACCTGAAGTTTTCTATGAACATGGTGGTCAGGTTTTTCATTAATAACTAGACCAATTATTAATTTAGTAAATTAGTGAATTGTGCAAAACTTATCATATCAACAAATAACGCCAGTTGAAGTACTAAAAGTAATCGTAGCGCAAAATAGTGTTAGTGGACAGATTTGTATAAAAATGGTATTCTAAGAACAACAATTGAATGAAAAGGCTTACTAAACGGAAACCGGTGTGATTCCGGTACGGTCCCGCCACTGTGATTAGTAGTGGTATACTACTATCAGTCAGATCTTTTTAGTAATCTACTTATGAGAAGTGACATTTTGCCTCGTGGAAAAGGCGAAATGTTTTTCATGTCAATTCAACCTGCACAATGGGGTGCGGGTAACGTAAACAATGGCGTTTATGGTGGGGTCGCAGCGATGCGGCTCTTTTTTAATTGAAAAAGTTGGCAAACGAGGCTGGGGTTAGCCCCTGAGGCTCATTTTTTTAGCGAACAGGTGTTAACCGCGTAGTGACGGCAATTGCTTTAATTTTGCTTGTGATAGCTTTCCCAATCATTTAGTGAGTTATATATTAATGCACTAAAAAAACGTTGACACCAATTCGTGTAAGCGCTATATTTAATACGTAAATAAAATTGATAATTCGTACAATGGCGTACACAAAAAAGCGATGGTGCTTTAGTTCATACTATTTAGTATGGCCTAAAGCGCCTTTTTTCATTTTTATTTATTAATCGAAAGTGTAAAGGAGGTTATGCGATTGGAGAAAATACAGTTTAAAACACAGATCTGGTCTGGTGACGGGGCGTTATCCGGCTTGGAAGACATCCATGATCAGCGGATCTTTGTTGTAACTGATCCATTTATGGTTGAATCAGGCAGTTTGAGTAAGATTACCGATCATCTTGAAGCTAAGAATGAGTTGTCGATCTTCTCAGACATCCAACCTGATCCGCCAATTACCAAGATTACCAAAGGAATTACCGCACTTCAGGAATTCAAAGCAACGTTGTTGGTTGCTGTTGGCGGTGGTTCAGCGATTGATGCAACGAAGGCGATGAAGTATTTCGCCAAACAAGCATCACACGGTGAAGTCGACCTCGACTTGATTGCGGTGCCAACAACGAGTGGGACCGGATCGGAAGTGACCAACTTCGCAGTCATTACCGACAGCGAAAAGGGGATCAAATACCCGCTGGTAACTGATGAGATTTTACCAAAGGTTGCCTTGCTAGACGCCAATTTGGTCGTTTCAGCACCGCAACATATCACAGTTGATACGGGGATGGACGTCCTAACGCACTGTTTGGAAGCTTACGTTTCAATTAACGCCAACGATTTCTCGGACGCGTTAGCAGAAAAGGGGTTCCGGATGGTGTTCGAATACCTACAACGGGTAAGCGATGACGGTTCTGACTTGGAGGCTCGCCAGAAGATGCATGATGCGTCATGTATTGCTGGGATGGCCTTCAACCTCGTTAACCTGGGACTGAATCACGGTATCGCGCACGCAGCTGGTGCCCAGTACCATATCCCACATGGTCGATTGAACACAATTCTCATGCCACATATCATTGAATTCAACGCTGAAATGGAAAAGGGTATCATGGAAACACCAAACCAGGCTGCCATCAAGTATGCAAAGTTAGCACTCTTCCTTGGCATTCGCGGATCCAACCCCAAGATTGCGGTTCGCAGTTTGATCAACCACATTATCCAATTCCGCAAGAAGCTGAACATGCCAGCAACTTTCCAAGACTACGGTATCAGCCATGACCTCTTCGAACAAACGAAGCACGAAATTGCTGAAGCTGCCCTCAAGGATGGTACAACGGCTGCTAACCCTCGGGTACCAAGCGTTGATGATGTGATCAAGATTTTGGAGACAAGCTACTCTTAAAACTAACGCCATTGTGAAAATCGCTTAAATGAGAAATGTTGATGAATTGTAATTTTTTTATTACTTGATAGGAACAAGAATGTCAGCTAACATGGCAGAATAAATGGAAACGCTTCAATAATTAACCATGTGCTTCTGATAGTAACTGAAAAGTTGATTTTAACTATGGCGATAAGGGGTGGTTATCGTGAATGAACGAATTGTAATTGTTGATGATGAACCGATTACTCGGTTAGACATTCGGGATATTTTGGAACAGGCAGGGTATGAAGTTGTTGGCGAAGCGGGTGATGGTTTTGAAGCCATCGATGTGTGCCAACGACAGAAACCAGATCTGGTCATCATGGATATCCGGATGCCGTTGTTAGACGGATTAAAGGCCGGTAAACGAATTGTTGAAGATCAGTTGACTCAGTCGATTATTTATCTATCTGCTTACAGTGATGAGGCGGATACGGACACGGCTGGGCGAATTGGGGCAGTTGGGTATTTAGTAAAACCATTATCAGAGCGGTCCTTGCTCACAACCATTCACGTTGGCTTAGCGCGAGTTGAGCACAACCGGCAGCTTGCCGAGAAGGTTGAAAAATTGTCAGTGAAGTTGGAACAACGTAAAGTGATCGAACGCGCCAAGGGTGTTTTAATGGCAGAAAACAACATGACCGAAAACGCCGCTTACAAGATGCTTCGTGATCTGAGTATGACCAAGCGTTGCCCAATGAACGACATTGCCGAACTGATCGTGACTGATGCCTGATGACTGAACTAGCAGATCTTTGCCATAAGTATACGAGTCTAACGGATACTGATATTGCAACCTTAGTGGCCGAGACGAAGCTGATTGAACTTAATCCAGCGTATCGTGACTTTGACGTTTTTATCGACGCGCGTAACGAATTAAACAATCAAGCCATTGTGATTTATCATAAGCCTCCTACTAATGTGCCTTCGCTTTATCGCAAGAAGGTCGTCGGCCAGGATGCACTTAGAACTAACGAACCTGGCGTGTTTCATACGCTAGAGACCAAGCTTGATTCCGTCGGGTTATTAGCAGAGACGCAGGAACACCGTTTGATCCAGCAGAAAATCTATCCTATCTCCCGAAATAATAGGACGATTGGGGTTACGATCGTTGAATCGGACGTTTTGGATGATTTTAAAGTTCAAAACCTCGAACTTAAGTACAGTAACGTGTCAGCAACGATTCAGATGTTGGGACGTCTGGACACAACGATTACGGACCAGTTGGCAGACGCCATTCTGTGTTTTGACAAGAGCGGCCGGTTAGTGCTTGCCAACCATACAGCGTTGAACTTGTACAAACAGGTCGGTTATATCGGTAACATCGTTGGCCAAGTTTACGATAATTTGTCGTTAGACGGGTCGGAATTCAAAACAGTGTTGAAACAGTTACAAGGCGTTTCAGAGGACGAGCAGCCATTAACTTATAACTTTAGTTATCTGAACTACTACTTTACTACCAGAAAGTTCTGGAATCGCAAGAATCAGCAAGTTGTCATTCTGATTCAGGATAAGACGGATGTAAAGATGAAAGAAGCTGAGATCATTTCCAAATCGGTTGCGATTCGCGAGATCAATCACCGGGTTAAGAATAACTTGCAGTCGGTGATCTCATTACTACGGATCCAACAACGCCGATTAAAGAGTGCGGAAGCGAAAAAAGTCTTAACTGAGAGCGTCAGTCGCATCATGGCGATTGCCTCGACTTACGAATTAATGTCGAAGCAGTTGGGTGATGAGACGAATCTGCAAGCCACGATTCAACTATTAGTTTCTCACTTTGTCCAGCTTAACGATGAAAACCGGAAGTTGGATATTACGACTGACATTGATCCTAAGATCACCGTGGACAGTGATCAGGTCGTGACCATTTCAATAATTGTTAACGAATTATTGCAAAACGCCGTGTCACACGCTTTTCCAGAAGAACAAACCACACCGCCTAACAACGTGTTGGTTGAAGGAAAGGTTAACGATGAGATCATTACGATGCGCATCAAAGACAATGGCGTGGGCTTTGACCTCGATAATACTCGTCCTGGCAGTTTAGGGTTAACCATCATTCGGAGTTACGTTAAGGATAAGTTGTTGGGTAAATTGAAAATTGAATCGACAACACAAGGAACTGAAGTTAGTTTCTCGTTTGATCAAAAACCACAACATTGACGTTGTGGAAGTAGCAATGGGGCTCAAGATCAAACCATTTTCTAGCATGAACCAATTTTTGAATTGGATCGTGTTTTGAAGCTGGTTTGACCTTGAGCCCCATTTTTTTTCGGAAGGAGGGAGGTTTTATGAAAGACGACACGATACTGAGTGTTGGGATCGACTTAGGGACATCCACAACTCAGTTGATTCTATCGCGACTCACGATTAAAAACTTCGCGTCAGCATTTTCAGTGCCCAGAATTAATATTGCTAAGAAAGAGGTTATTTTCCAGAGTGATATTATCTTCACGCCTCTGGCCACCCAAACTGAAATTGACGCCGAGGCGATTAAGAAGTTTGTTGCTGATCAATATCAAAAAGCAGGTATCTCCAAGCAAGACATCCAAATGGGTGCCGTGATCATCACGGGGGAAACGGCGCGGAAGCAAAATTCCAGTGCCGTGACCCACGCCTTGAGTGGTTACGCCGGCGACTTCGTGGTTGCGACGGCCGGCCCCGACCTAGAAAGTATCATCGCTGGTAAGGGTGCTGGTACCAACGTGATTGCCAAGAAGATTCGCAAGAACGTGGTCAACATGGATATCGGTGGGGGAACTAGTAACCTAGGACTCTTCAACGATGATGATGTGCTCGATACCGCTTGTTTCGATATTGGTGGTCGTCTGATTAAAGTCACACCAGAGACTCACGAAATTACCTATATTTCACCTAAAGTTAAGCAATTAATTCAAGAACTTCACTTGGATATCCACGAAAAAACAGTGGCGACTAAGGAACGGTTACAACCAATCATTGACGTGTTGACGCAAGTCCTCGAAAACAGTATTGGTTTAGGGAATAAGAGCCCCTACTTCGACCTGTTCGTAACGAACCACGCCTTACATCCAGAGTACTTGGTTGACGGCGTTACCTTCTCCGGTGGCGTTGCCGATTGTCTGAATGAAATTTTACCAGCTGATGAATTCCGCTATGGTGACATTGGCGTCTTGCTGGGTCACGCCGTTGCGCAGTCTGAAATTTTCAAACAAAAGACTGTCTATCCTTCCGTCGAAACGATTCGTGCAACAGTCGTGGGTGCGGGATCACACACAACGGACGTGACCGGGAGCACGATTGCCTATACTGACGGCATCCTTCCCCTACGTAACTTACCGATCCTTAAGATTGCGAAGGGCGATGAGGGGCTTGAAGCGGATGATTTAGCAACCCGGATATCCGAAAAGATTAAGTGGTATCAAGTTCAAAATGAACTGAACAACGTTGTTTTAGCCTTGGTTGGCAAGCGCAGCCCAACCTTCTCAGATATTCAACGTTATGCAGCCGGCATTGTCAAAGGTGCTCAAGTTTTAATTGATAAACATGAACCGCTCATCATCATGGTTCATGAAGATATGGCCAAAGCGCTAGGTCATAGCTTGTTTGCACAGTTACCAGACCGTTATCCGTTTGTCTGCATTGACAGCGTGAAGGTTGAAAATGGGGATTACATCGATATTGGGGAACCCGTTGCGGGCGGCGAAGTGCTACCTGTCATCGTGAAAACCTTGGTCTTTGGCTAACTGTAAACCATCTAACCTGTAAGGGAGGCAACACAATAATGATTTTACAAACAATGTTATCTGATCAATTATTCAGTTTTAAATCCGTTAAAGAAGTTATGGCAAAAGCCAACGAAGAAAAGTCTGGTGATAAATTAGCCGGCGTTGCCGCAGCCGATTCAACAGAACGAGTTGCTGCCAAAATTGTTTTAGCACAATTAACCTTAAACGACATTTACAACAACCCAGCAGTGCCATATGACATTGATGCCGTTACTCGGATCATCACCGATGGCATCAACAAGCGAATTTTCAACGAAATCAAGAACTGGACGGTTTCAGACCTACGCGAATGGTTATTATCAGATTCAACCACCGACCACGAAATTCGTCGGATTCGCCAAGGCTTAACCTCAGAAATGGTTGCAGCCGTTACTAAGTTAATGACCAACATGGACTTGATCGTTGCGGCTAAGAAGATTCACGTTGAAAAGACTGCCAACACAACTATTGGTCGTCCAGGAACCTTTAGCTCACGGCTTCAACCGAACCACCCAACCGACAACATCGACGGTGTGATGGCAACGGTTATGGAAGGTTTGAGTATGGGGGTTGGGGATGCCGTTATCGGCTTGAACCCTAACGATGATTCCGTTGATAACGTCGTTAAGATTTTGAACAAGTTCGAAGAATTCCGTGCCCAATGGAACGTGCCTACTCAATGTTCTGTTTTAGCCCATGTTACCACTCAAATGGAAGCCATTCGTCGTGGTGCACCTTCTGGCTTGATCTTCCAATCAATCGCTGGTTCTGAAAAGGGGAATACGGCTTTTGGTGTCACGATTGACATGTTGGACGAAGCTTACGACTTAGCCTTACATGAAGGTCAATGCCCAGGTCCTAATGTCATGTACTTCGAAACTGGTGAAGGTTCTGAATTATCAGCCGAAGCCAACTACGATGCCGATGAATTAACCATGGAATCTCGTTGCTACGGCTTAGCTAAGCGCTACGATCCATTCTTGGTCAACACGGTGGTTGGGTTTATCGGACCTGAATACCTCTACGATTCAAAGGAAGTTACCCGTGCCGGTCTTGAAGATCACTTCATGGGCAAGTTACAAGGCATCTCAATGGGGTGTGACGTTTGCTACACCAACCATATGAAGGCCGATCAAAACGACGGCGAAGACTTAACGGTTCTGTTAGCTGCCGCAGGTTGCAACTACATCATGGGTATCCCTCATGCAGATGATATCATGTTGAACTATCAATCAACTGGCTTCCAAGAAACCGCAACGGTTCGTGATATCTTCGGTTACCACCCAATCAAGGAATTCGAAGACTGGATGGAATCAATGGGTATTAGCCACAACGGTAAGTTAACTGACCGCGCCGGCGACGCTTCAATTTTCTTAAACTAAAAAAGAAGGTGATATGACATGAATGAACAAGATTTAAAAGCAATGATTGAGAACATTTTGTCAGACGTAACTGCGGGTAACACTTCAGACAACAACACGTCATCACAAGCAACGGCAACAACGACGGATACGAGTTCGGAAGTTTCCGGAGAAGTATTGGACGATATCACCAAGATCGACTTAAAGAAGCAATTCTTAGTACCAAATGCTGCTGATCGTGATGGTTATCTTAAAATCAAGTCATTTACACCAGCTCGTTTAGGGATGTGGCGTGCCGGGTCTCGTTACAAGACCGCTTCAGTCCTTCGCTTTAGAGCTGACCATGCCGCTGCTCAAGACGCTGTCTTCAGCGACGTTGATCCAGAATTGCCAAAGGAAATGGGCTTCCTTGAAACCCAAACAACCTGTGAATCAAAGGATGAATACTTAACTCGTCCTGATCACGGCCGGAAGTTCTCTGATGAAATGGCGGCTAAGATCAAGAGTGGCGTTAAGCAAAACGCTAAGATTCAAATCGTTGTTGGTGACGGCCTAAGTTCAGCCGCAATTGAAGCTAACGTTCGTGAAATTATTCCAGCCATTCAACAAGGATTAAAAGTTTACGGTCTGGGCTTTGAAAACAAGGACGTCATCTTCGTCAAATACGCTCGGGTTGGCGCCGAAGATCATATCGGTGATTTAACTGGCGCAGACGTTGTCTGCATGCTCGTCGGCGAACGGCCAGGGTTAGTTACCGCTAAGTCAATGAGTGCTTACATTGCCTACAAACCAACTGTCGGCATGCCTGAAGCAAACCGGACCGTTGTTTCCAATATCCATGACGGTGGGTTACCAGCTGTTGAAGCAGGGGCTTACATTGCTGAACTCTTAGACAAGATGCTTCGCTTGAAGAAGTCCGGAATCGACTTGAAGACCGCTGAAAACGCTGGTGCTTAACCCCGTTATCGGATAACGGAAGGAGGAATTACAAAGTGAAGAACGATTTACTTAAAGCTAATGTCCTGAGTACCCGGTTGATTCCTAACGTGGATGCCGCATTGGCCAAAGCCCTAGATTTACCAAGTCACATCAAGAGTCTGGGTCTCATCACATCAGACTGTGATGATGTTACCTACGTTGCCTTGGACGAAGCGACGAAAACCGCTGCCGTTGAAGTTGTTTACGGTAAGAGTATGTACGCTGGTGCCGGCAACGCCTCGACTAAGTTAGCCGGTGAAGTTATCGGGATTCTTGGCGGGCCTAACCCCGCTGAAGTTAGAAGCGGGTTGGATGCTTGCGTTCGGGTGATTGAAGAAGAAGCCCATTTTGTAAGCGCTAACGAAGACGATAGTATCGTCTACTTTGCACACACAATCTCAAGAACTGGGAGTTACCTATCAGAGGTTGCCGGTGCTCAAGAGGGTGGCGCAATTGCTTACTTGATCGCACCACCATTGGAATCCATTTACGGATTAGATGCTGCGATGAAAGCAGCCGACGTCCAAATGGGCGTTCTCTACGGTCCTCCTTCGGAAACCAACTTTGGTGGGGGCTTATTGACGGGGTCTCAATCAGCATGTAAGGCAGCCTGTGACGCATTTGCCACAGCCGTTAAACAAATTGCTGCTGACCCAACCGGAATCGATTAAGGATGTGACTGAAAATGGCAGTGGAAAGCCTTGGCATGATTGAAGTACGGGGTTTCCTTGGCGCTGTCGTTGCAGCCGATGCGGCACTTAAGGCCGCAAACGTTCAGTTAAGTGATATGCCGATTACGCGCGGCGGATTGGTCACCGTGTTATTAACGGGAGACGTTGCTGCAGTCAATGCGAGTGTGGATGCTGGGGTTGCCAGTATCGAAGACTTCAACTGCTTAATTTCACAACACGTGATCGCACGAATGGATAATCAAACGGCAGTGATGGCGCGGCCACCATTGCCAGATGATCCAGATCCGAAGCCGGAAGCGCCAAAACCGGTCGTCGATCAACCAGCACCACTAGCTGAACCTCAAATCGATGAGCCAAGTTCGGTCACTGATTCGGACGCACAAGCAGACGCACCGAAAACTGAAAACGCATCTGCACAACCCGAAGCAGTACCAGAGAAACCACAAGTAAGTAAGCCAACGGTTTCAGCAAAACCTGAAGCCAAACAACCAGCTACTCAGACCAGCAGTACCCCTCAAAAGCCAATTACCGGTGATGAGAAGACCTGGGTAACTGATAAACAAGAACTTGAAAAGATGCGGGTCGTCGATCTTCGTCGGCAAGCTTACCGCATGAACATCAAGACCTTAACTAAAAAGCAAATTAAGATGGGCAACAAGAAGACGCTAGTCCAGGCTATCTTAGATGATTTGCAAAGGAGGGATAACACTTGAATCTAGTTGATAACGATTTAGCTTCCATCCAGGAAGTACGGACGCTGTTACACGCTGCTACCAAGGCACAACAACAATTTGGCCGGTTCTCACAAGAACAAGTTGACTCTGTCTGCAAAGCCATTGCCGATGCAGGTGTTGCGGCTAGTGAACGACTAGCCAAAATGGCACAAAAGGAAACTGGTTTTGGGATTTGGCAAGACAAGGTGATCAAAAACGTCTTTGGTTCCAAAACAATCTACGAAAAGTACCGTGATTTAAAGACGGTCGGTATCGTTGAAGAACACCCAGAATTAAAGACAATCGATATGGCCGTGCCAGTCGGTGTTATCGCCGGGTTGATTCCATCAACTAATCCAACCTCATCAGTGTTTTATAAAGCACTGATTGCGGTTAAAGCGGGGAACGCCATTGTCTTCTCGCCACATCCAAATGCTAAGAACTGTATTTTGGAAGCCGTTAAAGTCGTTTCCGACGCTGCTACTGCGGCTGGGGCACCTGAAGGTTTGATTTCAGGCATTACCCGCCCAACGTTAGAAGCAACCGATGAATTGATGAAACATAAGGAAACCAAGTTGATCTTGGCAACTGGTGGGGGTGCGATGGTTCACGCCGCATACTCATCAGGAACCCCAGCGTTGGGGGTTGGCCCAGGTAACGGCTCAGCCTTTATCGAAAAGAGTGCCAATGTGGCCCAAGCTGTTAAACGGATCATGGATTCTGAAACCTTTGACAATGGGACGATTTGCGCATCAGAACAATCGATCATTGCTGAAGATGCCAACAAGGTTGAAGTTCGTGCCGAACTGAAAAAGCAAGGTGGTTACTTCTTAAACCCTGATGAAATTGCGAAGTTATCGAAGTTCATCCTTCGCGGTGACAACACGATGAACCCGCAAATCGTTGGGAAGTCCGTTCAACAACTTGCTGACTTAGCCGGTTTGAACGTTCCAATGGAAGCACGTGTCTTGATTGTTGAAGACCAACCCGAAAACGTTGGCCCACAAGATCCATTCTCACGTGAAAAGTTGACCCCAATCGTGGCCTATTTTGAAGTTGCAGATTGTGCTGCAGCTGCTGATTTGACTGTCAAATTATTGACAAATGAAGGTGCCGGTCACACGGCCATCTTACATTCGGAGAACCAAAAGGTGATTCGTCAGTACGCAGCTAAGGTACCAGCTTCTCGAATCCTGATCAACACACCAGGAACCTTGGGTGGTATCGGGGCCTCAACGAACCTCAACCCAGCCTTAACGTTAGGTTGTGGGGCCGTTGGTGGTAGCGCAACTTCAGAAAACGTTAGCCCGTTGAACTTGCTGGATGTGAAGCACGTTGCAACCGGCGTTCGGGAAATCGAAGAAGTTAAGCGCGAAGTTGCTGAGGTAGCACCAGCTGGTGTTACTGCAGCGCCAAGTACCACCCCAGTTGATCAAAAACAACTGGTTGATGAATTAGTGCGTCAGGTTTTAGCTCAAATTCAATAGCTTACATTTAAAAGGAGGACATTATTATGTCAAACGAAAACGCTCTCGGAATGATCGAAACTAAAGGTTTAGTTGGTGCAATTGAAGCTGCCGATGCCATGGTTAAAGCTGCTAACGTTACTTTGATCGGTAAGGAACAAATTGGTTCAGGGTTGGTAACTGTTATGGTTCGTGGTGATGTTGGTGCCGTTAAGGCTGCTACTGATGCCGGTGCTGCTGCTAGTGAAAAAGTTGGCGAATTGATTTCTGTCCACGTTATCCCACGTCCACACAACGAAGTTGAAGGGATCTTACCTCACTTATCCGATGCTGCTGGTGAAACCTTAGATTAATCAGTGATCACGGTAAGTCGTCCATGAAAGGAGGTGCCTCTTGGGTAAATTACTAACTGAAAGCTCAGTGAGACAGTTGATGCGGGTCAACAAATTGACCGACCAAGATCAACTGACCTTGCCAAGAGGTACTATTCTGACCCCAGCGGCCCGCGGATTTTTGACCGAACACCAGATTAAGGTCAACTTATCCGGCACGGAAACCAGTGAGGTTAGAATTCAAGAAGCTGAAAAGCCGAAACCGAACCCGTGGCTTCAAACGATTCAGGTGACTCATCAGCCAATTGATTTTAATCAATTAACCTATTATGGCACTCCGTTAGTTCACTTACAGTCCGCTTTAAGAGATCAGTTATTGCGATGGCTAACGATTCTCGGCGAAACAACCGGGGAATTGAATCAAACGATCGTCACCGATATTACCACCTTTGTTAATTCACTCACGACGACGACGTTTGAAGAGATCCTCACTAACGAGGAGTATGCGGTAGATAATTTGAAACTGGCAGAGGTGAAACTTCCTGAAGTTTCAACCTTCAGTATTTCGAATCTGCAGCTCAGCTTAGGGCTGGTTGCCGATACGTTAGCAAACTACTTAACCGTTCAGCCGGACTTAAAACAATCGGCTTACTACCAAGCAGTGATTACATGGCAAACCATGATTCAGGACTGGACACAGTCACTAATAGAGAGTAGGTGAAGACAACGCAGAATTTAAATGAATTAGTTGAAGACATTGTAACCGAATTACGTAAGAAGACCTCGTTTGAAGTTGAGGCTTCGGCCCGCCACATCCACTTGGATCAGGCGACAATCGATGGGTTGTTTGGGAAGGGTTATCAATTAACGCCTAAACGACCACTATCCCAACCGGGCCAGTTCGTCAGTGAAGAACGCTTAACGATTCAGGGACCCGCAGGCCAAATCGAGAACGTTGCGATTCTTGGTCCTGCCCGGGAACAATCACAAGTTGAACTGTCATTGACGGATGCCATGACGTTAGGTGTGAAAGCACCATTACGCGAAAGTGGTCATCTTGACCAGACGCCAGGTGTCACGTTGATTCACGATAACCAACAGGTCACCATTCCACTTGGGGTGATGATCGCGCAACGTCACATTCATATGACGCCAGCTGACGCCCAGTTATTTGGGGTTAAGAATAGCGATATCGTCAGCGTCAAAATTGGCGGCGATCGCGGTTTAACGTTTGATAACGTGGTCATTCGGGTGAGTGATCGGTTTGCTACCCGGATGCACATCGACTTTGATGAAGCCAACGCTTGTGGCTTAACCAAGGGAACGCGGGGAACACTTTATAAAAAGTAGGTTTTAAAAATGCAGTCTGCTGAAATAGAAAGAATCATTCAAATCGTCACGGACCGGGTTTTAGCGCAACTTGAAGTCGTTACCCAAGACAGTATTCTGTTTCAGGACAAAATTGAAGCGTATCCTGCACCGTATGTCGAAAAACTTTCAGCTGACTTCCATTTCGAGTTTGGACAAAAGCAGGATAGCGATGCTATCCTGCTTTGTCTTAGTCAGATGACATTACAGCAGTTACTCGCCGTGGCGAGTCTGACTGCAATTGATCCAGAAACGACCCAGGTCATCGACTTTTTGTTGAAAGGCAAGCCAGTTTGGATTTTGGCAGCGGCACCACAACTGGGACCGTACCGAAAGCAGGCAAAGTACGCGGTGTGGCATGAATTACAACTGGCACTCCAAAAAGTGGCCAAGTTTAACATTCACTTTATCAAGGATGATGTCGCACTAACGCAACGACTGAAAACATTGCCGAAGCAGTCACAAGTCATGGCGTCAGCACCAATCAAACGCCAGTTTATCACCCAACTTACGCTCCAACAGCGGTGGCAAAATAAGCAACCGCTGTTGAACGAGGGTGAGGTGTTAACGGACTTAGCTGCTGAATGGGCCCGTGATCATCGGCTCAAAGTTTAACCGAATTTGTTTGGCTGACAGCTTGGTGAGCCAAACAGCAATTATTGATTTTAACGTTTGTAACGCGTGTTTGGAAGGGGGCAGTTTAGATTATGGGAATTAATGAAATAATTATGTATGTCATGGTGCTCTTCATGATTTTAGGCGCCGTTGATAAGATGCTCGGTAACAAATTCGGCTTAGGTGAAAAGTTCGAAGAAGGGATCAACTCCATGGGGGCTTTGGCGCTCTCCATGGTCGGGATCATCATCTTGGCGCCCATCTTGGCCAAGATTTTATCACCAGTTGTTGTGCCAGTTTACACGGCGTTAGGTGCTGACCCATCAATGTTTGCAACGAGTTTGATTGCGCTTGATATGGGTGGCTTCCAATTAGCCCAACAAATGGCCGTTGATCCACAAGCTGGGATGTTCGCAGCCGTTATCCTCGGCTCAATGATGGGACCAACCATCGTGTTCTCAATTCCAGTTGCGTTAGGGATTATTGATAAGAAGGATCACCGTTTCTTGGCAACCGGCGTGTTGTCAGGGATGATCACCATTCCAATTGGTTGTTTCGTTGGTGGCCTGCTGATGGGCATGCCATTGATGATGATTTTGAAGAACCTTGTGCCAATTATCCTGTTTGCCGCTTTGATTGCATTAGGGCTTTGGTTCAAACCAGAAGGCATGATCAAAGGATTCTCCATTTTCGGTCAATTGATCGTGATTATCGGGACCTTAGGGTTAGCCATTGGTGCCATTCAATCAATGGTTGGCGTTAAAGTTATTCCTGGTATGGGGAACGTTCGTGAAGGTATCCAAGTTGTTGGTGGGATCGCGATGACCTTAGCCGGTGCATTTACGCTGGTTTACGTGATTACTAAGGTCTTCCGCAAGCCATTGATGGGCTTAGGGAAGGCGCTTGGGATGAACGAAACGGCGGCTGCCGGTTTGGTTGCTACGTTGGCCAACAACATTCCAATGTTTGAAATGATGAAGGATATGGATGACCGCGGTAAGATCATCAACGTTGCCTTTGCCGTTTCTGCAGCCTTCGTCTTTGGGGATCACTTAGGGTTTACCGCTGGGGTGGCCAAAGAAATGATCTTCCCAATGATCGTCAGCAAGTTAGTTGCCGGGATTACAGCTATTGCAGTCGCAATGTTTATGGCTAACCGGGTGTTAGGTAAAGAAGATAAGAAAGCCGAAGAAGGAGACGTGATTGCAGATGAACATTGAGCGTGAACAGGTTGAAGCCATTATTCGGAAAATTGTGTTGGAAAAGTTAGGGACCAATAAAACAACGACCCCGGATGGGCTGATCAGCATTGACCTGCCTAACTGGAGTGTGTCGGAAGCCGACAGAATGGATACGGGAAATCCAAGTGATCAAGTTTACACCAAGGATTTCTTTGACCTGAACGAAAGCCCACGTCTTGGTGCCGGGTTAATGACCATGAAGGAAAGTACCTTTGATTGGACCCTTAACTACGACGAAGTGGATTACGTTGTTTCTGGTGAACTTAGTGTGATTGGAAAGAACGGGACTGCTACGGCGGGACCTGGCCAAATCATCTTGATTCCTAAGGGCAGTCAAATCAAATTCTCTGCACCAAAGGAAGCGCGGTTTATCTATATCACTTATCCTGCCGACTGGGCAAACCAAGCTTAGTGACAATCAGGGGTTAACGTAGTGTGCGACCAACGAGTGGTGCGACAACTGTTAACGCAGGTGAGTGACGGCATCAGGTTGTTGAGGGGGTATGAATAATGGTAACAGATTCATCACAAGAACATCGAACTGAACCGGAACGGATGATTCAAGAGTACGTTCCCGGCAAACAGATCACCCTAGCGCACATTATCGCTAATCCGGATAAGGATATTTTCGAAAAATTAGGGTTAAGTGATACGAACACTGCATTGGGGATTCTAACCATTACGCCCAGCGAGGCGTCAATTATTGCTAGTGATATCGCGACGAAGGCCAGTAGTGTCAGTCTAGGATTCATTGATCGCTTCAGTGGTTCCGTTGTCGTGTGTGGAGAAGTGTCGGAAGTTGATGCTGCTCTACGCGAAGTCGTGACTAAGTTGCAGGATATTCTTGATTTCTCAGTTTCGACCATTACCCGAACCTAGGGAAACTACAATCAGTGAGGCGAAAGATGATGACGATTAAAACGCAAGTTGATCTTAAACAAGTCAATCAGCAACTCCAAGCATTTGCGACCGTTGTGAACGGTGACCACCCAATCCGGGAAGTAACGGCTGACGAACAGCTACGAGTCGGCGTGGATCTTGGGACCTCGTCAATTGTGTTGACGGTATTAGATGAACAGAATCAGCCGCTATATGGTGCATTTGAATACGATAACGCCGTCCGCGATGGTATCGTGGTCAACTTTATCGAATCAGTGCAGATTTTAAAGCGGTTGAAGCAAAAGGCGGAAGACGTGTTAGGGGTCACCCTAACCACGGCCTGTGGTGCTGTGCCACCGGGAACGGGACATGGCAGTGCTAAAATCGTGACGAACGTAATTGAATCAGCTGAGTTTGAGTGTCGCGAAATAGTTGATGAACCAACTGCTGCTGCGCAGTTCCTGCACATGCAGGATGGCACCGTAGTTGATATTGGTGGTGGGACAACGGGGATCAGTGTCTTTGAGCACGGTCACCTCAACGAAGTGCTGGATGAAGCAACTGGTGGGTCCCATATGACCTTAGTGTTAGCGGGTTACCACCACGTTGATTCGGCAGAAGCGGAGTTAATGAAGCGTGATGAAAGCAAGGAAGGCGAAGTGTTTGCGGTCATTCGGCCAGTTGTCGAAAAAATGGCCATGATCACTAAAACTGCAGTGACAACGGAAGTTAAGCAACCCGTTATCGTTGTTGGTGGGGCGATCAATTTCAAACAGTTCATTCCAACTTTCAGTAAAACGCTAACGTTACCCGCCTATAAACCGGATTTTCCACAATTCGTGACACCACTAGGTATTGCAATGTACGATCATGAACCAGAATAGTTAAAGGAAGCGGGCAGATGCCATGTATATGGGAAAAGTCGTTGGCAGCGTTGTTTCAACGCAGAAGGATCCGTCACTAGTTGGTCGAAAGTTAATGATTATTCAACCAATTAATGCGGATGGTCAAACGGTGCGTCACGAAGAGGTGGCTGCTGATACAGTAGGTGCCGGGATTGGTGAGTACGTCCTCTATGTTCGGGGGGCTGGTGCTCGAAATAGTAGTCCTCAAGGTGATCCGCACGCTGATGTGATGGACGCTGCAATTGTCGGGATCATTGACCGATTTGATAGTTAATGGTGTCGGTAGGACGAAAGCCCGCGCACGGTAACGTGGTTTAACATTCTTGGGTGGGATAAGCCAGTGGTTTATCCCCTCAGATAAGCGAATAAGCCAGTTGGTTTATTGGTTTATCTGAGAGAAATGGGTGAGTCCCCGACGTCGATGTTGGGTCAACTAAATGCCATGGAGGAATGCCGTATGGATCAGTTAAGGCAGAGTTATACCCTGAAATCAGGGATCATTTTACGTAATCATTTGGTGATGGCACCAATGAATGCTCAGTTATCAGCTGGTGGCCGAGTGACTGAAAAGGACGTTGAATTCTATCGTGAGCGGAGTCAATCGGTTGGCTTATCGATTATTGGGTCGGGATATGTCTCACCTTCTGGCAATTCAGGCTTTGGAGCGGTTAGTTGTGCATCGGATGACGCCATCGAGGGGTTAAGTCAGTTGGCTCAGGCCATTCATTCGGGTGGCAGTCGGGCTATCTTACAGTTAGTTCACGCTGGTCGGATGACCAATCGGTTTGTGACGGCTGGACATGACGTTGTTGCGCCAAGTGCGATTCAAGCGAAGCACGGTCAAGTCGATATTCCAAGAGAACTGACGCGTGATGAAATTATTCAGATCATGCAGGACTTCGTTGACGCAACTCGGCGAGCGATTCAGGCTGGATTTGATGGCGTTGAAATTCACGGTGCCAATACGTTTTTATGCCAGCAATTTATGTCACCAGCCTCTAATCAGCGTGACGATGAATTTGGCGGTCCGTTAGTCAATCGCATTCAGTTTCCGGCGATGTTGACTCGGTTAGTCGTCCAAGAAGCGAACGCTGCTAATCGGCCCTTTGCGGTTGGTTACCGAATCTCGCCCGAGGAGGCTGAACCAGGTGGTCTAACCCTAGAGGACAACCTGTTTTTGATGCAAATTCTTGAACGGTTGGGCATTGATTATCTGAGTTTATCGTTGCACCACTATGACCAACGGCCACAAACGAGTTCACGACTGGCAACTTGGACGGTTGCGGATATTGTGAAGTCAACCAGTCAGGTACCAGTGATGATTGCTGGCCATATCCGCACTAAAACAGATGTTGTGACTAGCAACGCCGATTTAATTGGGATCGCGACTCCAATCGTCAGTGAACCAACGTGGGCACAACGGTTATTGAACGACTAAATAAGATGGGAGGTTGTGAGATGACAACGCAGGCAATTTCATTAACGGGTGGCGTTAACTTTCGCGACCTCGGCGGGTATTTGACGCGAGATGGCCGTCAAACAAAGTGGCATAAGCTGGTCCGAGCCGGAACCTTGGCAGAGTTAACGATTGCTGACGAGGTGAAGTTAGCAGATTACGGAATTACGGTGAACGTTGATCTACGGTCGTCGGCTGAGCTTCGGCAATATCCGGATCGGATGATGACGGGAACCCGCTATATTCACTTACCCGTTCTAGATGATGATGAAACTGAAAGTACTGAAATTAGCGAACGATTACAGCAGGTGTACGCGACGAATCCAGAGGGTGGTTATTTACGGATGCTGGACGTTTACCGCGATTTAGTGATCAACCCGCAAGCTCAGCGGACCTACCATCGCTTTTTAGCCTATTTAGCGGCTCATGGAAAGGATGAAACGGTGTTGTTTCACTGCTCAGCCGGTAAGGATCGGACTGGAATGTGTAGCATCCTATTGTTGTTTGCGTTAGGCGTTAGTCCAGAGTACATTGAAGCGGATTATTTAATGACCAATCCATTGTCGGTAAAACGTGTTCAATGGCGGGTAGCCGAGGCGCGACAGGCGAATATGTCACCGGCGTTTATTAACTCAGTGTGTGATTTATCGACCGTTAAGCTGGATTATTACCAGCGGGCGATGTCGTTGATCAATGAAGAATACGGGGGCGTACAGGCGTATTTACACACCGTTGTAGGCATTACGGATAGCATGATTGGGGAACTGAAACGCGCTTACTTAGAATGACAAAAACGTTATTGCATAAAGCGAATTGGCGCTGATGCAATAACGTTTTTTTAGCGTATAAGGGTTATCAGTTTGTATTCTGATATGTTTTATCGATAGTTGCTATCGTTTGTGTCCAGCGTAAGTGTGCGGAGCTTGTGAAATTTGGCTTCGTTGGCGCGTTACTCATGGGTGATATTGTGGGCACAACCGATCGGTCAGAAAATTTGGGCTGGAACGCCGTGGGCACGATTCTGAGCCGGAAAAACACGTCTCAGAATTCGGCCTTTCACTAAGCTGGAAGTTCACCAGCTAAGTGAAATTTCACGGCTGAGCCCAATTTTCTGACCGACCTCTTGTTTGCGGATTATCGGCAGCAGGACCGCACTCCCGAAAATTTATCATGAAGGGCCAAACTGTCGCACAATGACAATCGTGAACAACTCAGTAAAAGTTGAACAGCAACGTAACAGTATTACGTCCACAGTTGGTTCAAGCGCATTAGGTCAATGTTCAGAACAGATTGATTTCTTGCCCGCCATGATGATGAAACATCAGCTGTTAATCAATTTTAGTGTTTGTCGACTCAACGTCAGTCGTTGTAATACTGTCGAAAGTCGTTCAGCTAAGCGTACCGAATTGCGTCAACGTGAGATGGAGGTAGCCGGCCAGGTGGATGCTGTGTCGCGATAATTGGTGGTTGTTGGCGACTTTCCAACAACCGCCAATTATCGGGGACGAATTAAAGACTCGCACGGATTTTGGCGAGGCTTTAATTCGAGGGCTGAGACCGCTCTTTGGCTCAGGCCGGCCCCACAGCAGGAACCTGGCCGGCTACCGGAATCGTCAGTTTACGCAGATCACCGCACTTCACAAGCTAAACAGAAGAATGCTGTCGCTGGACACAAGCGACAGCAAAAAATCCTGAGGTGCATTCTCTTAGTATTATTCAAACTGCGCATTATACAACGCCGTATAAGTCCCATTCTTCGCCAGCAATGTCTCATGGTTCCCACGTTCCACCACACGTCCATCCGCCATCACGATAATCTGATCAGCATCATGAATCGTCGAAAGTCGGTGGGCAATCACCAACGAGGTGCGCGACTGCAACAGGTTATTCAGGGCGTGCTGAATTGCTTTTTCGGACTGGTTATCAAGGCTGGCGGTGGCCTCATCTAAGATAATGACCGGCGCATCCTTCAGTAACGCCCGCGCAATCGACAATCGTTGCTTTTGGCCACCGGAGAGTTTAACGCCCCGTTCGCCAACCTGCGTATCCAGTTGATCAGGCAGTTGACGAACAAATTCTGCGAGGTCGGCAAGCGTTAGGACCTGCCAAATATCATCGTCAGTTGCCTCTGGCCGCCCATACAAGACGTTATCCCGAATTGAACCATCCAGGATGAAGATGTCTTGAGAAACGATGGCGATGTGTTGTCGCAGGTCTGACAGGTCGATTTGCGTCACCGGGACGCCGTCAAAGGTGATTTGACCGCTGTCGAGATCGTAGAATCGGTCAATCAAGCGAGTAATGGTGGTTTTGCCGGAACCGGATTGGCCGACCAGTGCGGTAGTCTGGCCGTAAGGTATTTGAAAACTAACATCGTTTAGCGTGACAGCAGGGTCGTCTTTGCCACGAGTCGTTGGGTAGGTGAAGGTGACGTTGTCGAGTTGGATGCCCGTTTTAAGCGTTGGGAAAGGTTTTGGTTCCGCAACGTTAACGATGGTTGGCGTCACGTCCAACACCGATTGGATCCGGCCGTAAGAAACGGAGGCCTGTTGCAGTTGGTTCAACAAACGGGTGAAGGATTGAATCGGGGACTGAACCATGCCGACGTAGCTTAAATACGCTACTAACGCCCCAACGGTGAGGTGGCCCTTCATAATGAAGTAGGCGCCCAACAATAGGACAATGGCGATGCCTAAATAGTTCAAACTATCGATCAACGGCGAGAAAATGGCTTGGTTGCGACCGGCAGTGATCATGTCGTTTCGGTTCGTATCAGCTAGTTTCTCAAAGCGACCGGCTTCGGTTTGTTCACTGTTGAAACTCTTGATTAGATCGATTTGGGTGAGCGTCTGCTGCATTTGATTCGACATTCGGGCTTGTGACTGACGGGCGTGAAGGAAGGCGCTACGGATGCGGAACCGGAACACGCGGTAGACCAGAAACATCAGTGGAAAGGTGAGGCTGACGGCCAATGCCATCTGCCAGTTGATGTAGACGATGAGCGCTAGTACGCCAACGAAGGTGAACAGGTTGCCGACCATGTTGAGCATATTGGCGGAGATGAGGCTCTGGAGGTTATTGATGTCACTGGTCAGGCGAGTCATCAGGTCGCCGGTTTTGCTGGACTCAAAGAAGGTCGTATCGAGTTTGAGTAAATACTGATAAAGCTGGTTCCGCAGTGCGGTAATGGCGTTTTGACTCATCACGCTCATGTAATAGGTAGAAAGATAGTTGAATAGCCCCAATACTAGCGCCGTCAACAACAGGCCGCCAATGGCCCAGAGGAGCCCGGTGTAGTTTTGCTGGGGAATGATTTTATCAATGATATACTGTTCGATTTGGGGTACGACAAATTGCAGCAAAGTGATCACCGTTAACGCCAGCACGTTAAGAATCAGGAGCCAGCGGCGGGTGAGAACTTTACCGAATACAAATTTGAACATGGCTAAGAGGGATGGTGAGTTGGACATGCTGAGGACCTCGCGTTTCGAAGTAATTAACCGCAATGTAGCACATTTTAACGGTAATGGATAGTTAAGCGTCTCCGACTTCGTGATTGCGACAACTTTCACAATTGGTATACCTGTGAGTTAGATGAGAAATTTTGAATTGGGAGCGCTTTTTAACGGGAATCTGACACGAACGGCTTAAAATTGGTGCGGAGATGGTGTAGGCTGTTAGGAGAGAAAAAATAGCAAAGGGGAATTTTTTTGAATAAGTATCGCATACAAGCTATCGTATTTGTGCTCGTGGCCTTCATGTTAGGGTGTAACGAGTTTATGGTGGTCGGAATTCTGTCCGACATCGCGGGTCACTTGCACGTGTCATTGGCTTTGGCGGGTTACCTCGTGACCATTTTCGCCACGACCTATGCCATCAGCACACCGTTCATTACCGTGTTAACGAGTAAATACAGTCGGTATAAAACGCTGCTAGTACTCATGTTGATCTTCTTAATTGGGAACACGTTGAGTGGCTTAGCAACCAATTACTGGTTCATGATGGGTTCGCGGATCATCTCAGCCAGTGTTTCCGGCGCCATTATTTCACTGATCATGACCTTCGCCAGCTCAATTGCGCCGCGGGAAAAGCGGGCGAGTCTGGTGTCTTGGATCTACGCTGGGTTCAGTATTGCCTCAGTCTTCGGGGTGCCGATTGGGACAACGATTAGTACGAACTACAGTTGGCGTTACGCCTTCTTTATGGTCTCCGTGGTCTCGATTATCACGTTTGCGTTATTAGTCGTGATTTTACCCAAACACGTTGATCAGGTTCAGGGATCGATTCGCAATCAGTTGGTGTTGTTGAAAGATCCGCGAATCTACGTGGCCGTGATTCTGGTTCTCTTCACTGCCGCAACGTTCTACGCCTACTATACCTATATCCGGCCAATGTTGACCACGGTGCTAGGCTTTAGTAACCAGAGTTTGAACTGGTTGTTATTTGGCATCGGGCTGATCAGCATTGTCAGCAACCGGTTCTCGGGGATGTTGGCGGAACGTGACGGTTTGAAGCGGATGCCAAAATTTTACGTGTTGGACATTGTGATTTTAGCCCTGTTGCCATTTGGCTTAATGAATAAGCTTACGGGTTACGGGATGTTGCTGATTTTGAGTCTGATTGTGACGTTGCTGAACTCGCCAGCTCAAATTCACTTCTTGAACGTGGCGGAAAAGGACTACCCACAAGCGTTAGTCCTGGCGTCATCGTTAAATTCGATCTTCTTTAACTTCGGGATTTCACTTGGATCAGCCACTGCTTCGATGCTGGTCGCTCCCGTTGGCGTTGCCCACATTAGCTGGGGCGCAGCGGTGTACGCGGCGATTTCGTTGGGATTAATGATTTTGTTGAATCGGATTATTGCCAAGAAGAGTGTGAAGCGAGCCGGTTAGGAGACGGCGTGTAAGAAGGACTAGGTAAAGCCCCCGGGTCTGGGGAGTTGCCTAGTCCTTCTTACACATAGTCTTCTGGCTTGCTGAACACGTTTCGACTAGATAACAGTCTTGAGCTTAACTCAAATTTTTAATTCATTTTGAGCGAAGAATTAGTTCGATACTTACCAATATGGCCTTTTTCTCAGCCTCTTGAAAATGTTAATTGATCTAGCACCAACAATTGATGCCAATTACAGTAAAAGCGCCACAAGTAATTCCTTCTCTAAAAGGAACGACTTGTGGCGCTTTTATTTAGCAATACCTAAGCAATCGCTGCCAGGTTTCCCGGTTTCTTCAGTAAGTGAAGCTCGAAAGGAAGCGAGGCTTTCTTATTAGTAGCCTTAACGGTGTAGTTTAAGTTAGCACCGTATTTGGCATAGTTTGCCGCACTCATGGTAAACGTGACGGCTTGACCGGTACCGGTTGATTTCAATTGAAGCCGCTTGGTACCGTGATAAAGGGCGACGGTTCGGTGTGGTGCCAGGGTTTGAATCGTCACTTGGTAAGTTTTGGTTGTAAGTTGTTCGTCATAGTTAATGATTTCAGTGGTGGTGTAGTTGGCGGATGTCAGCGACTTGATCCGCGTGACACGATGAGCCTTGGCGTTAACGCCGTAAACTTTAAAGTTACGGTAGCCGCTAAATTGATAGTTAACGTTGGCTTGCTGATGCTTAAGCGTATAGGTTTTGACCTGACCATGATAACTAACGGCCAATTTCTTCGCTGATTTTGGCGCAGTTGCTGTAAAGCTTAACTGCTTGTGATCAGCTTGGTAGCCAACGTGAGCGACTTTAACGGCTGGTAATGTTGCGGCTGAGCTCTTGACTGGTGCGGCAATGATTCCCCCGACCGCAGCAACGAAGACCCCAATGGTAACTAATAACTTATGCATGCACTGCTCCTTTAAGTAATATCTTAGATGGAATAATAACATTTGAGTCGTTGGGTTTCAATGAAAAAGGAGTGGGTAAACCGTTAATACAGTTAAACTGGGCAATAATCTACTAGCCCCGTAGCGATTTATTGAGCTGTTATAACGCCTAACCAACGCTTTCCGAACAAAACGGTGTAGGCGTGCGCTAAAAAACGTGCTATGCTTAAGGTTCGTAGAAAACGTTAACGGACAAATCGTCAGTGAGTCGTCAATGGCGGCCTGAAACAAGACGGGCGTCCTAAAAGTGATGGATTGAAGTTCAGTTAGATTTAGGAGAAATTTTGTGAATAAAAAACTAATGTCAGGGTCGTTCTGGCTATCATTTGGGAGCATTTTTTCACGGGTGTTGGGGATCTTATACCTGATTCCATGGTTGTACATGATTGGTAATCCGCACCAACAGAGTGTGGCGCAAGCGCTGTTTAACACGGCGTATACGCCATATGCGTTATTTATCTCGCTGGGAACAGCAGGGTTTCCGTCCGCAGTTGCGCGGCGGGTGGCCTTTTATAACGGCGAGAACCGCTTTTTAAATGCGAAACGCCTAACTAAAGTCGGGTTTATGGTGATGTTGGCATCGGGGTTAGTCTGCGGGATCTTACTGTACGCATTGGCGCCAGTGATTGCACGTAATAGTCCCGTGGTTTCGCTACAACACGCGACAAATGCGATTCGAGTGCTGGTGCCGGCGATTATTATCCTACCGTCAATGAGTATCATTCGCGGTTGGTTCCAAGGTAATCAGGATCTCAAGCCGTTTGGCATCTCACAACTGTGGGAGCAGTTCATTCGGGTGATTTTCATTCTGGTGATGACCTACTTAGTCATCGAAGTGTGGCACGTGAGTTACGTGGTCGCCGTTTACTACAGTGTTCTGGGTGCCGTCATTGGGGCAGTTGCCAGCTATCTATATTTGGCACTGTATTACCGCAAACAGCGTGGCGCTTACCGGCAAGCGGCTCAGGAGAGTGAACCACTAGCACCGGAAAGTTTAAAGCACATCTTGATGACCATCGTGTACGAATCAGTGCCGTTCGTCATCGTGGGTTCAGGTATCACGCTGAGTCAGCTGGTCGACCAACTGTTCTTCAAACAGATCGTGCAATCAACCACGCATTATTCGGCCAACGCAATTCAGTACCTCTACACGCTGTTTTCGGCAAATCCAACCAAAATCACGACGGTGGTGGTATCTTTGGCCATTGCCATGGCAGAAACCACTTTGCCAATTTTGGCTAGCAGTAAGGGTGCGCCGCGAGAACGAATCGGTGAACTGGTATTGCAAAACTTGAAGTTGTTGACCTTTGCGTTACTGCCAGCGGTGACCATTTTAGACGCGTTAGCTTATGAAACCAACGGTATCTTCTTCTCGTTCAGTCAACTCGGCGGCCGGTACCTGTTCTGGAACTTACTGCAGAGTTTGGTATTGGGGATGGCCATCAACAGTTTGACGATTTTGCAGGCGCTGCACTATAGCAAGAAGGCCATGAACTACTTGTTAATTGGGTTACTGGTTAAAGCCGTGTTGCAGTACCCGTTGGTGGCTTGGTTGCAAGGCTTCGGCGCAATTTTAGCAACGTCGATCTCGTTTGGCTTCATCGCCTTCCTGTGTCTTCGAAAAGTCGGCCATGAGTTCCACGTTCATTATGGGCAGTTGAGTAAACTGATTGGCGTGAACGTTGGTTTCTTCATCGTCGTCGTTGGGATTGCTGAAGGGCTACACCGAATCTTCTTGCCAACGACGAAGCTTGGTGCGTTGATTTACGCTGCTGTTTTCGGGCTAGTGGCCTTGGGCGCTTACCTCAGTGTTGCCAATCGATTAGGACTGTCACGGGCGGTCTTTGATCGAAATATTGGGTATAAGTATTTCCGGTATAAGCATTTTGAATAGTACATTGATGAGATCACTTTTGGGTGGTCTCTTTTTTTGTCCAGCATAAGCATTCTGCTGTTCAGTTTGTAAAATACGCTTTGCGTGAACTGACGATTCCGGTCAGCGGCTAGGTTCCTGCTATAGGGCCGGTCTGAGCCGAAGGGCGGTCTCAGGCCTCGAATTGAAGCCTCGCCAAAAAACGTGTGTAGACAGCCCTGTCAAGTTGACAGATGAAATAATATAAAATTTTCTTTGTACTCAAATGGCTTCGTTCCAGTATTCATCTGGGGTGAGGCCGTTTCTTTGAACCGAACGATTTTTAGAATTGAAGTAGTCAATACCGTCTTCAACGAGCCTCACGAGTTCTTCGTAGGTCTTAGGCATTGGGTGTCGTTCCATCCACCGTAATTTAAACTCATTCCACCAACGCTCC
>NZ_BAABMI010000032.1:0-79028 GCF_054785195.1 Secundilactobacillus muriivasis
CGGCATCCTCCCACTACAAAAAACCAGAATTACCGAATTTCACAAACTAAACATGCTTACGCTGGACACAAGCGTAAGCACAAAAAAGACAGACCACAATCGGGTCTGTCTTTTTAGATACCAGTTACTTCGTCAACCGAATTGCATCGATCAACATCTTAGCGCCGTCAAACATGGCACTTCGGTCAAAGGTCATGCCAGGAACGTGCAAGCCAGGTTTGAGGTCGCAACCAAGGCCAAGCATCGTAGATTCTTTAGCGATGCCATCGTAGGCGTAGAAGTGAAAGTCATCGCCACCTTGGGATGGCTTGGCTTCAACGAGGCCGTCTTCACCAAGGACGTTAACGATGGCTTGGCGCATGTTAGCCATGGCAGGTTCACTTGGAATCGAAGCTGGTGAGAGGTCGTTGCCGTCGAGGATCACTTTGATGTCGTCAGTTTCAACGCTCTTCATGATGGCGAAGGCCTGTTCTTGCATTTCGTTCATCAAGTCGTTGTTGCGGGCACGCAAGTCAACGGCGAAGGTAGCACGATCTGGCACGATATTGGAAGATTCACCCGCTTGGAACATCGTGGTGATGCAGGAGTAGGGGGTGTCCGTGTCCAGTTTGATTTGCTTGAATTTTTCATTAATGGTACTAAAGGCATCGATGACGTTGGCACCTAACCATGGGCGCCCAGCGTGGGCCGTTTTACCAGTGATGGTGACCCAGTAGGTCCGGGTAGCGGCGGCCATGATGATTGGGGCAGCGTGCTTACCAACGATATCGTTGGCGGCCGCAACGTGCACGCCGTATAGGTAGTCAAGTTGTGGTAGTTGCCCACTCTTGATGACCCGTTCAGCGCCAGTGACCGTTTCTTCGGCGGGTTGGAAGATGATTTTCAACGTGCTAGGTAGTTGGTCAGGATTTTCCGAGAAGTATTTGGCAATGGCTAAAATCATCGTCATGTGAGAATCGTGACCACATGAGTGGAAGACGCCGGTTTTGCCTTGATAGACCTGCTTTAAGGCGTCGATGTCGGTCCGAAGGCCAATCAGTGGTTTGCGGCCGTCGCCGATGGTGGCGAGGAGGCCGGTAAAGCCATCGAAGCGTTCGTAGCTGATGCCCATTTCGTCCAAACGGCTAGCCAGGTAATTAGTGGTGTTGACTTCTTGGAACGCAATTTCGCCACGGTCATGCAGGTAATTGAAGTCCGTCATCATTTGAAGTTCGTCTAGGGTTACTGGGATTAAAGTTTCGTTAGTAGTTGTCATCATTCAATTTCCTCCTATTGTTGTGGTTACTTGTTGGTTCGGTAAGCGTCCTTGAGTGAAATCCCTTGGGCAGCGGCGTAGTTGACACCCTTTAGAGATGGTGTGTTCAACCGGGCGATTTGACCCTGGTTCACTGGTAGGATGGCTTGGTCGTTCATCAAGATTTGACTAGCTTGCTTAAAGTCGTTGTAACGGGCTTGGGCGTTGTTAGAATCAGTCGTGTTGGCTTTCTTGTAGACGGCATCGTAAGCGCTACTGCTGTAGTTACCAGCGTTGTTGACATTATCAGTGGTTGAAAGTTGGAAGAACTCGTCAAGGTCAGGATATGAGGCGATCCAGTTCGTAAAGCCGAGATCGTAGCCCTTCTTTTGTTGCATAGTAGTGATGGCTTGGACCTTTGGTTGAACGTTGATGTTGATCTTCAAGCCCTTGAGGTATTTTTGAGCTGAGGATTGGATAAATTCAGCGGATTGTTTGAAGGCGTCCACGTCGTAGCAGACCAAGTTCAAGGTCATCTTAGACATGCCGAGTTCCTTCATCCCTTTAGCCCAGTACTTCTTAGCTAAGGTTGGGTTATATTCAACGGATTGTTTAACACTGGCGTCCTTGGCGAAATCCTTCCCGTTTGATGGGTTCTTAGACATTGCTTCTGGAGCGATCCCATAAGGCGCTTTGGCACCATTCTTCAATACGTTCTTGGTTAAGCTCTTGCGGTTGATCGTCAGTGAGATGGCCTTACGGATGTTGGCATTGCGAAGGGCTTTCGTCCGGTAGTTGTAGGCAACGTAATCAGTTTCACCACTTGGGTAACTGATGTAACCCTTGTTGTTCGCAACTTGAGCGGCTTGTTGACCAGCTAACACGATGTTATCAAGTTTCCCTGATTGGTAAAGTGAGAGCGCCGTTTCAGGTGATTTGGCAACCAAGAAGGTAACTTTATCAAGCTTAACGTTCTTCTTATCCCAGTAGTCGGGGTTCTTAGTCAGATCCCAACGAGACGAACTCGTGGTCCACTTCTTAACAACGAACGGCCCGCTGTAAACTGTTTTGTCTGAAGTTGTGCCATAAGCCTTGCCGTACTTGTTGACCACTTTTTGATCTTGTGGCAGGAAGGGAACGGAAGCACAGAGGTATTTGAAATATGGGGTTGCTTGCGCTAATGTCACTTGAACGGTGGTTTTGTTTAAGGCTTTGATGCCAAGTTTCGATGGGGCTAACTTGCCGTTTTCAATGGCTTGGGCATTCTTAATAGGTAAGAACCGGTAAGCATCGGCTGCCTTGGTTTCAGGGGTTACTGCCCGGCGCCATGCGAAGACGAAGTCGTTAGCGGTGAGGGCGTCGCCGTTGCTCCACTTGAGGTTCTTGCGAAGCTTGAAGGTGTAAACCGTTCCGTTTTGAGTGGGTTTAACGATGCTGGTTGCTAAGCCCGGTTCCACCGTGGTACTGTTCTTCATCCGGTAGAGGCCTTCTTGGGTGTTGTTGACGGTTTCCAAAGCACCAACGTCGGTGATCATGGTTGAATCAAATGACGAAATGTCGGCCTGTTCCATAATGGTTGCGGTTTGCTTAGTCGTTGAGTTGGATTTGCCACAACCTGAAAGTAAAACTCCGGTTGCTAAAACTGAAATGGTTAATAAAGCAGTGAATGATTTGCGCATATGTGTTGCCTCCTAGTAGTTGTCGTGTCGATGATCGTTATGGGGTGACGCCTAGTGCAGACTATGATGCGCATGATGGCCGGCCACCAGCGCAAGGGTTATTAAGTTGTTGGGTAAGACTCGGTTCATCAAAATCATCCTTTCAAATCTATAAACATTAAAAAGCCCCCTCAATGTCAGTTGACATCGAGAGGGCGATTATTCATCACGGTTCCACCTCTGATTTGTAACCACCTCGCGATGGCTACCTCAGTAAGTTCGTTAAAACTTGGACCGGTAACGGGGTCAAACGGGTGCACTTACTCACTTAGCGCTTCAGCACACCAGCTCTTAGTTGTGGTTCGGTCTCACGCGTATTCTCTCAGCCAAACGAATACTCTCTTAAATGAAGACCTACTTAGACTAGTCACGGCGTTTTCTAATTGCTATTTAATTTAAACTAATCTTAATTTAAAGTCAAGCTTGATTTAAGATTTTGGTTAAAATAACAAAGTAAGTGGTGGCCGATAAGTGCGCGGTGTTAACGTTAATAGCGGTCTTAATCAATTTTAAGATTTATTTTCCAACTGGATCAAAAGCGCGTAAACTTAACAGTATGATGAGAAGGTGGTGTTGACTGATGACAAAACAACTATTTTTTGATTTTGACGGCACGGTGGCCGATTCTGAACAGGGTACCGTGCGGGCGGTAAAATACTGTGTTGAACAGATGAAATTGAAACCGCTTACTGAAGACGATTATCGCTCGTTCATTGGACCAACCATCTATGATAGTTTGGCTCATTTTTATCCGGAGTTGACGCAGGCTGACATCAATCAAGGCGCAGACCTGTTTCATGACTATTATCGGGAGGTGTCACTGTTTGATTTGACCATCTATCCCCAATTTTTAGAGACGATGACAACCCTTAAGCAGATGGGGTATCAGCTTAACCTGGCTTCCGCTAAGATTCAGGCGCAGTTGGATCGGTTGGTTGCTCACTTTGCGTTAGATCAATACTTTACCGGTGTTTATGGTGCCATCCCGGGTGCCATGAAGAAACCAGCGATTTTAGCGACTGGAATCGCCTCAACCGGCGTTGACCCGAAAAAGGCGTTAATGGTTGGCGACCGGGAGATGGATGTGGAAGGCGGTCACGCCAACCACGTGCCGGTAATTGGGGTGACGTATGGTTTTGGGAGTCGAGAAGAGCTTAGTGCGCACCGAGCGGAAGTGATTGTGGATCGGCCGACA
This sequence comes from Secundilactobacillus muriivasis, assembly GCF_054785195.1. Classification (NCBI taxonomy): domain Bacteria; kingdom Bacillati; phylum Bacillota; class Bacilli; order Lactobacillales; family Lactobacillaceae; genus Secundilactobacillus; species Secundilactobacillus muriivasis. The sequence goes on from NZ_BAABMI010000032.1 coordinate 4,148, forward strand.
GAAATTGTTGAGGCTGTTCAAAAATTGATTGGTTAGCTATTTTAATCGAGTTCTTAAAAAAGTAACGCAAAACTGAATATTGGTGGTATACTTATTCAAAACAAACCAAAAGAGGTCACGCTTATGTTTAAAAATGCAATTGTTCGGACACCGGGTCAATCCGTTATTGACGGCATTGACGATTACGCTGATTTAGGAACCCCAGATTACACTAAGGCACTTGCGGAACACCAAGCTTACGTGAAAGCGTTGGAAAGCTTAGGTGTTAAGGTGACGGTCTTAGATGCCCTGGAAGCTTACCCAGATTCTTGCTTCGTTGAGGATCCAGCGGTGGTGGTAACTGGTAAATTTGCAGTGATCACCAACCCAGCTAAGCAGTCCCGGAATGGCGAACGTGAGGCCATTAAGTCCGCCATTCAAGCGAACTATTCAGCAGAACAAATCTTTGAGATCACTGCACCAGCAACCCTTGAAGGTGGCGACGTGATGCAGGTTGAAGATACGTTCTACATTGGTCTGTCAGCCCGGACGAACCAAGCCGGCATTGACCAATTTACGGCGATTGCCAAGCAGTTTGACATGGCAGTTGTTGCGGTACCGGTTAAGCAGGTGTTGCATTTGAAGACCGGTGTGACTTACATGGGCAACAACCAAATGTTAGTTTCAGGTGAATACATTGACCACCCAGCATTCGCAGCCTTCAAGCAACTGAAGGTACCAGCGGGTGAAGACTACGCAGTCAACTGCATCCAAAACGGCGACAAAGTGTTAATGCCAGCAGGTTTCCCAGGAGTGAAAGCTTTATTAACGAGCGCCGGCTTGTCAGTGGTTGAGGCTGAAATGTCGGAGTTTGAGAAGATTGACGGCGGGTTGACTTGTTTGTCGTTGAGATTTTAGAGAGCGCAAAAAAAGGCGTTTAGAGAGTGGCGTATAGGGGCGTCCTACCAGTACTGACCGGTTTGGGGTCAGTACTGGTAGGACGCCCCTATATGTAACTCTCTGCCTTTTTTTGCGCATTTCGGCGTGGTAGCCTAAAAGAAGCAACGTTGGCAAGCTGCACAATATAACCGATTATTCGGAAAAGTAAAGCTGACACAGAGCCGAAACAAACGTCATAGCAAAGCACGTCGCCAGCCTCGCATATTACATTAAAGCGGGACCAACACGCTACCGTTACATCACTTCACACATCTAGTATCAAAGACCTGCAATCAGTCAGGCTAAAACAGCTACGATAAATGTACAAATAAATCACAAACCGCCACCAATTTAGCAGAATTTTTACCAAATGAGTGGCTTGGGGCTGATTCAAATTAAACAAATGACTAGACGACAAGAGCGATTCAACCGAATAATCAAGTAAAGGTTCGAAAAAAACTAAAATATACATTATTTAACCAAATTAATGCATAAAATGAATTAGCCACCCACCTGAACCGCCAACTATAATTTCGAATACGTAAAAATCAAGCACCCAATACTGCTTACAATTGAGTACCAATTGCTGGAACCAACCAATCACTTAATTGGCCACTCAAAAAAGTTAACCCGCTTTCATTTGACCATTTTAACTAAAAAGTAGCATTTTCATGTCTGCTATCAAAAAATTAGTGAAAACGCATTGCTTTCTCGGTAAGAGTTAGGTAAACTGTACGAACTGGTTAATATGAATTGTGCACAACTTGACGATACTGTATTAACAATGAATGAGGTTGAGCGCGATGGTAACCGATACCAACTACCCAGCAATACCTAACGAATAAACGAATTGAATACCCGGTCATCATTAGCCGGGATCTTGGGGGGACTAGCGTGATAATACAACGCTAGTAAGTGCTGGTCATCAGCGGTTACTAGGGCGAACTATCGCGTTTTTTCGTGTGAACAGGGGAGGGACTAGGATGCGGCAACGTAAATGGAACGGGTTGATCATCATCATCTTTTTACTAACACTGGTTAGCAGTGGGTGGTTTTCAAGCGTTCACGCGCAAGCTGAAACGACAACTGATCAAGCACCAAGTGAACAGGATAAAACTAGTTTAGGTTACCTCGTTACCCATAATTATGCGCTGGGAGCGGCATCTAACTTTAACCTGTTTGCAACGAATAACTACGTTCAGGCGAATAGCGTTGATAACGCCCGAATCGCGGCCAATCACTTTCAACTGAACAACTGGGAAAAGTCGATTGGCTGGAATCAACAAGTTGATGGGATGGACTCGCACATGCTGGTGGTGAATCAATTAGCGGACGATTCAAATACGCTGTCGACCCGACTAGCAACTGACCAAACTGCCGGCGTTTTTGCGGCTGAAGCCGACGATACAAAGTCGTTAACGAATACGGCCGGTCAAGCGGTTAAACCGGACGCACTCAGTTCGGTAACGGACTTTGCAGATAATGGCATTAGTTCATTTGAAGATGCCACCAAACAGTTATCGGATTTAAGTGACTTTTACAATTCACCTGAACAGTTAAAGGCAACCTTTTCCAGCGATTTCCTGAACATCGCGGATATTCCCGAAAGTGAGATTAGTGGTGGTCAGGGGATTGATACCACGATCACCGATTCAGGCCAACACCAATTACTCGTCGTGAACATCCCAGTCACCGAAGCGAAACAACTCCGGAAAAACTACACGGACATCACCATTAACATTGATTACATTACGAAGGAAAAAACGGAACCGGTCGTCATTTTGAATTTTCCCAAGTTAACCGATACGTTGGAATTTTACAGCAGTAACGATACGGTTAACGTCACGTACGGCCCAGAAGGCGATCAGACCCAGATCAAAGATAAAAACCACTTGTTATTAAACTTTGACCGGTTATCGACCCTCGGATTTAATAACAAGTTCGTTGGGAGTGTCATGGCGCCAAATACCGACGTGACGATTCACAATTTGAACACCAACATCACAGCATTGGCGGCCAAAAACATTGCCGTGGACAGTTCGGTCAACACGGATGGGGCTCAAGGGGTGTTCAACCCGACCGACTTTAGTGATCCGAAAAACGCCGCGGATAATACCGAAGAAACGCAAAAAGTTAACGCCACTGCCCGGTGGAAGGGCGCTAGCGGGGATCAATCCAGTTTGTCATTTGACCAACCCGCGGTACTGGATACTCAGTTTGGGTACTACGACGCAACCGACTACTACGTGAGTTGGCAGGGGTATCAAAATGCCAAACTGTATGTGTCGGGCGATAATCAAAAAACTTGGCGGTTGCTGAAAAATAACCAGCAACCGGCCGTTAGTGGCGAAGGCGTTTTTGATTCAACCACCAACGGAACGGCGTTTTATCCCAGTCGAGGTATCGCTATCAATCAGTCAGTAGCGGATGGGCGCGTGACGTTTAGTACGGCGACCACCCGAACGATTGATTTTGCGTTGGCGACCGATAACCCGGGGAATAGCGGTGTGACAAAACTTTGGTCAAGTAGTATCACGTATAACCTGGCACCGTTTAAGTTATCGGTACCCACTCAGGTTGCTTTTGATCAAATTACGAGCGCGAACACCAATGATTTGACGGTAGTGCCAAAAGTTGCGCCGCAGGTCATGGCGGTTAACGCAAGTCATGTGCCGTATCAGCTGTCGGTTAAGGGGGATGCCAGTGTGGCGGAACCAAAGTCGGCAGATCAAAACGTCTTTTTGGGACCAGATCAATTTACGTATCAAGATGATGAGCTAGTGGCGTTGATGGCTGATGCGAAGCAGTTGCTTAGTGTGACGCCCACCGCTAGTGATGCCGCCGATTCGTATAACACTCGGCTTCGAGCGGCAGCCTTAAACGAAACCACGAGTAATCTAAACGGGTTTCAACTTCAAGTGCCATTAGCCATGCAGCAGATTCATGCCAGCGTTGGGCTAACGTGGCAGTTAACGTTAACAGGTCAAACCATTAATTAACTACTTATATCATTTTAGGAGGATTTTAATTATGAAGCAGTCAGTATGGTTAGGATTAGCAAGTATCGCAGTTTTAGCAGGCTTAGGGGTAACGGGGATTACCGCACATGCCGAGGACATTAGTGCAACGACGTCTCAGACGTCAGCCGGTACCAGTAAAGCCACGTTTAACGTTGAAGACGGCGACTTATCAATTGGTAAGATTGACTCAGATACGGCGTTTGATTTTGGGTCGTACAAGTTGTCTGATTTTGGTAAGAATCAAAAGTTGACCTTAAAGTCAACGACGCTACCCAAAATCAGTGTGACAAACTACAACACTACGGTTAGTGATTGGAGTTTAACGGCCAAGGCAAGTCCGTTTGAATCCACAGATGGTAACGTCACTTTGGATAACGTCGTCTTTAACCTAGGTTTAACGGGTGCAACGACTAAGGAAAGTAACCTCGATGGTGCCGAGGATACTTATACGGATGCCGATGCAGGTAAGGCCGCCAAGACAACCGGCGCTACAAATATTATGGGTGACGGCGCAAAGGTTTTGAGCGGTTCACCAGCATTAGGGGTGTCAACGGCGAGTGTTGATTCATCAGCCACTAACCTAGACATTTCAGGGGTTGGTTTGGCGCAATTAGCAGGTGCTAAAAACTACCAGTCAACGGTAACTTGGACGTTGAACCAAACCCCAACGGCCGTTGCTGCGGAATAAACAATCGGTAACTGAATCGGCGTTAACGCTGGTTTTCGTCATGATAACAGGAGTATAAGATGTTAAAAAAATGGTTTTTGGTCCTTGCGGTGCTTGCTGGAATGGTTGGCTTGTCAGGGCAAACTGCACAAGCTGCTAGCACGACTAGCGGGATGGGTTTTAGCGTTAAGCCCGTTACTCATCAGCACCAGATTGATCGGTCAGCCGGGTATTTTCAATTACTCGTCAAATCCGGTCAAACGAAACGGTTGTCTCTGAAGGTACACAACCAAGCGGATAAAACGCGTAAGATTCAGGTGACGCCGGTGACTGCGTACACGAACGATAACGGCGTGATTGCCTATAAGCCAACTGTTACGACTAAGTTGGTTGCTAAACAGTCACAGTTCGCACGGTTGGTATCGGCAGCGCAAACCGTAACGTTGGCACCAAATGCAACCCGCACGGTAACCTTTACCGTGAAAACGCCAAGTGGCCATTTTAGCGGGCTGATCGACGGTGGCTTTCGGGTTTGAGCATTAGGCGAAACGACCACTACTTCTGTTAAGAAGGGGTTCAGTATTCAAAACCGGTACGAAACGGTTGTTGGTGCCACGTTACAACAACGCAAGCAAGCCGTTTCACCGGTCGTACAAGTTGGGACCATTAAACCGGCCAAGGTCAACGGTCAATTAGTGGCGTTAGCGAACGTTCAAAACATTGAACCAGCACTATTTGGTAAAATGACGATTGATGCGAAGGTGACCAATGACGCTAACCAGACGGTCGCACATCACAAGCAAACCGACCTTGCCATGGCGCCTAACTCGGCGTTCAACTACCACATGGGCTGGCAACCGAAAACGATTAAACCTGGGAAATACCACTTGGCATTAGTGGCCACTTCTGGCACGCAACGTTGGACGGTCAACCGGGACTTCACGATTACCCGGGCACAAGCTTCGACGTTAAATCCAAAGACGGCGATGTCTTACTGGTGGCTCTGGCTCATCATTGCGCTGATCGTGATTGCAGCAATTTGGGCAATCTGGCGACGTCGGCAACGAAAACAGCGGTAATTGGATCCGTGTTTTAAATGAATAAAAGGCGCCGTAGATTTCTAGTTTTGAAATCTACGGCGCCTTTACTTATTTAGTCGTTAACGATAACGACCGCTAATCGGTTGACTTCAACCGCGCATACTCGTAATTAACGAGACCGGATGGTGAAATCGAAAAGCGACTGACGCGGTTATTTAGCAGGTAAGCTTGGCCCGCCTGGAACACACCGGCGGATGGGACTTCCGTTTCCATGAGGTAGCGTTCGGTCCGTTGGATCATTTGCCAACGCTTGGTCGGGTTATTACTATTGGCCTGATTGATCAAACGGTCCGCTTTATTGCTGGTGTAGCCGGTAATGTTGAGTTGGCTACCGGTTTTATAGAAGGTGAGGAAGTTGTAAGGGTCTGTATCGGCTGGGGTCCACGTTGAGAACACCAATTGGTATTTACCCGCTGCTTCCATGGCGACCCGTTTGGCAAGTGACACGGTTTTAATGGTGATCTTTAGGCCTGGTAGATTATGCTCTAACTGGCCCTTTAAGAAGCTGGCGCTGACTTTAGCGGTGTTATTATTCGCTACGAGGAGGGTCAACGAGACGTGTTGGGTGCCGAGTTGTTTTTTCGCGATTGCCCACTGTTGACTGGCCTTGGTTAAGTTATAGGTTTCCAAATTACCGGTATCGGTTCGATAATCGATCCCTCGAGGTGATTTTGCGAGATTTTTGGGAATAAGGCCGTTAAGCGGAATGGCACCATCTTTTAGTTTACTTTGCGTTAACAGGTGTTTGTCGTAAGCTTGCGCAATTGCTCGACGAAGGTGAACGTTAGTTGTGTCTCCCATGCTGGTGTTAAAGAAGATGTAAGCGGAGGTTAACGTTGACATCATTTTCAGATTATTAGAGTTGGTGTAGTGGGAAACGTCATCAGGAGAAAGTGGCGCATAGTCAAGCTTGCCGGCTGTAAATTGGTCGGCCAATTTTTTGGCATTAGCGGTCACCGAAAAATTGACTTGGTCCAATTTGACGTGGTGACTAAGGCGGTAATCAGGGTTCTTGACGTACGACCAATCATGGTCAGTCGCGCCAGACCAGCCGCTGATTTTGAACGGCCCATCTGACAGGACGTGAGTTGCGGAATTGCCGTATTCGGCACCTAATTTTTTGGCAAATTGTTGATTGATCGGTAGCGTTGGGGCATCGGCAAGCAACTGATCCAGATAAGGGGTTGGGGCGTTGAGCTTAACTTGAAGGTGGTTTTGGTTGATGGCCTTCACACCAAGCGCAGTGACTGGTTTAGCACCGGTTCGAACGGCTTCGCCATTTTTAAGAAAATCCATCCGGGAAGCGTTTCGCGAATTAGTTTTCGGATTAGCTAATCGGCGCCATGCATAAACGAAATCGCCAGCGGTGACTCGGTCACCATTGCTCCACTTAAAGTCGCGAAGCGTGAAGACGTAGGTTAAGCCATCCTTACTTTTCGTGGGGTGACCGTCACTGATTGCCGGCGTGATTTTATTTTGGCCATTATAGCGGTATAAGCCGACCAGGGTAGATACGAGCGCTTCGTATGCTTCATGGGAGGTGTAGGTGCTACTATCAAGGGTTTCAATGGGCGTGCTTGTTCCTACGCGGAGGGTGGTTGTGTGAACTGCTTGGGTACTATCAGGAATGTCTCGAATATAAAAGCCGGTGGTAAGCATGACGACAAGGCCAACAGCGAGACTGATTTGAAGTGTGGTTTTAAGTTGCATGAGCGCAAAGTCCTTTCGTACCGAATTGATGAGTGGCAAAGTGACCCATGATTCGGACTAAATATAGGTATGTATATTCTTATTCTAAGCCTTGACTTATGATTCGCAAATGATAAATAATAAAGACAAACTATTTTTTTACGGAGGCCGACATGTTTGACTGGGGTAATTGGGTCATCCAAACAGTCATCGCGGCGTTTTTTATCTCTGGTTTCGTGGTGTTTAGTAACCAGGGACTCGCCGCTCTTGAAAATAAACGAAAACAACTCGGCTTCCTGACCAATTTCAGGGAGCCGGTCGTCGCGACAAGCTTCATCTTTGCGATGACGGGATTTTGCGAGCTGGCACAATACTGGAATCCAAGTAATGAAGCTGCCTATTTGAATTGGGCGCTCTACATTTTATTTATGCCACTATTGCGAAACGTTGTTCGACCGGTGGAATACAGTATTCGTTGTTTAGGAATCCTGGTGTTTTGGATCGTAAATAACAACGTCCGTAACCCGCTTTTCTACCTATCGTTAGTTTTTATTGCCGTGATATTGGGCTTTATTTACAGGTGGCGGCGTGAGATCAACCGCAGTTGGTTGATTCGAATGGAGGTCGTGCTGTGGATCGCCTTGGATTTTTGGCTCCAACAGACGCAAATGACGGTGATTTCGGTAGCGATGAGCGTCGTCATGTTTTTATTGGTCAACATCTTTACTATGTTTTACTGGTCATCTGAACGGATCACGGAATTGGAACGGCACCAGTTGGAGCAACGGGTTAACCGCGATGAACTGACCCGAGTTGGGAGTTTCTTTGCGTTTAAGAGTGACAGCTTGACCAAAATCGGAATCGCAAGAAGCGAGGATGCACCGTTAACATTATTAATGTTTGATATTGATTACTTTAAGGCGGTTAACGACACCTATGGCCATATGGCTGGGAACCATATTTTGGCGAAAACGGCGATGTTAATTGCAACTGAATTAAAGCAGTACCCACAGCTACAACCGAGTTTCTACCGCACTGGTGGTGAAGAGTTCAATATTATCTTCATGGCGGATGCTGCTGATACGTTATTTGCAGCTAAGGCGATTCAAAAACGCATTCGCCAGCACCAATTTCACTTTGAAAACCAAACGATTACGGTGACGTTGTCGATGGGCGTCACGGCACTGACTCGAGATGATATGAGTTTTGAGGACGTGTATGAGCGAGCAGATCAGAATTTGTACCTATCTAAGCAGGGCGGTCGTGACCAAATTACGGTTGAAGGGCAGTCAATTGCTTAGACTGGGAAGTTAGAGGAGCCATATGATGCTTGCCATCATACGGCTCCTTTCAGTTAGAATCGAAATTGAGGAGAGTATGAGATGCGCGGATGGGGTATAGTGAGTGGTTTAGTAATGCTATTGTTAACGGGCTGCGGTGCTAAAACGACCGCCACCCAGCAGTTAAACTGGGGTGAAAAAGCGCCGTTGCAGACGATTGATCCAGCTAAGGTGGCCGATGTGGTCAGCAGTACAACGGTGAATAACTTGGATGAAGGCCTGTTTCGAATTGGCCAAAATGCCAAAGTAAAACCTGGGGTTGCCCAACATTACAAGGTCTCAGCAGATGGTAAAACGTGGACGTTTCAGTTACGGAAAACGGCAAAGTGGAGTAACGGCGATCCCGTGACGGCCCGGGACTTTGTTTACGGCTGGCGGCGAACGGTGACGCCAGCGACTAAGTCTCAGTATGGCTATCTGTTTGACCACGTTGCGAACGCTACGGCAATTACAGCTGGTAAGAAGCGGCCTAGCCAGTTGGGCATCAAAGCAGTCGGTCAGCGGAAGTTAGTGGTGACGTTGACGCGGGCGCAACCGTATTTTAAAACGCTTTTGGGCACCGCTGCGTTCTTCCCGCAGCACCAAGCAACGGTGGCCAAATACGGTCGCAAGTACGCCACTCGCGCCAATCGTGCAGTGTACAACGGCCCCTTTAAACTCGTGAAGTGGACCGGGACCGGCAAACAGTGGACGTTACAGCGCAATCCGAAGTACTGGAATGCCAAAGCAGTTCGGCTACACCGGGTGAACGTTTCGGTCATGTCAGATCAACGCACTTGGCTGAATCAGTATCAGGCTGGTAAGGTGGATGCGGTAACGTTAGATGGCACCCAGTACGCCCAGTACCGCAATTCAAAGGACGTCTATCTTCGACGCGGGGCAGCAACGTTCTTTTTGGAAATGCAACAACGGCATGGCCTATTGAAACAGCGACGAGCGCGGCAAGCATTATCCTTGGCAATTAATCGTCGGGAACTTGTGAAGAACGTGTTAGCGGATGGCTCAGCAGTGCCAGCTGGGTTTATTCCCAGAGGATTAATGCGCTATCGGGGAACCGACTTTGCGGCGGCGTCTCGGGTGCCGCAAGCGACCGCTACTAATTTAACCAAGGCCCGGCAACTTTGGCGCCAAGCGTTGAAAGCTAGTGGTCAGTCACACGTCACGTTGTCATTGTTGGCGGATGATACGCCAGTGGGGAAAGCAACCGCGGAATTTTTGCAAAGTGAATTAGAACGGTTGCCAGGCTTAACGGTCAAACCAGTGACGGTGCCGTTCAACGTGCGGTTAAGTCGATCTCAGGCGGGGCAATTTGATCTACTAGTGAATGGCTGGATCGCCAACGTCCCCGATGCCAGTTCGTTCAGCAATTTGATGACAACGACCAACAGTTACAATCATGGTGGTTGGTCAAACGCCGTGTATGACCAAGCAGTCAAACAGGCTGATGTGCAAGACGCTAACCGACCGGCAGCCCGGTGGCGGGATTTAGTGACGGCTGAAAAACAACTCATGACGGATCAGGGTGTGATTCCACTGTATCAGCGGGTGCAGGCACAGTTAGTGCGACCACGAGTGAAAGGGTTAGTTTACTTCCCGTTGGGGGCGCAGTGGGACTTTAGTGAGAGTGTGATTGCCCAGAAATAGTTTTTAGCGTTATTGCGTTTTAAAAGATAGACGAATCCCCCTACAGGTTTCTAGTTGAAAGAAGCCTGTAGGGGGATTTGCTTGTTTAGCGGATACGCAACTACACCTCCGGCAATAACCGGTGTGTAAAGAACGTTCCTTGCCCAATGTGAATGCCGATACTTTCAGCTAAAATCAGGTCTTGAGTCGTCTGCATGTTTTTCAAAGTGAGGTAGACGTGATGTTGGTCTGCCAATTGACGAAGGGCGTGTAACGCTTGTTTGCTCACCTTAGCCTTTCCATGTTCATCGTGGCAGAGTCGGTAGGTGATACCATCGACCTTTGACAGGAACGGGGGCAGATCAGTTAAGGCGGCCGTTGCGTCATCCACTAAAATGGTGAGTTTGAGGTGCACCTGGTGGTAGCGTGGAATGGCCTGTTGAATCTCGGTTAAGTGGTCCGGGTCAAGTCGAAATAGCACAACAGCTTCGTTGATCCATGCGTGGTCGCTGATTGCTTGGGCCATTTCGGTCGTAATTACTGGGTCGGTGAAACGACTCGTTGGCGTGTAGATCACGACTTGGTCCGTATTGGTGTGTCGCAAAGAAGTCATTAGAAACGACATAAAGACCTGACTGGATAAAATGGATTGTGGCAGGAGCTGCCAACGTTTTGCTTCGTTGTTAAAATGCTGGGTGGAAACCTCGGTCCCTAAGCTCACTTGATGGTCCAAATCAACGATGGGTTGCGCCACGAGCGCCCAGAGAAAATTCGTGATGGGTCGGTCGCTTTGCCATAGGGTGTGACCGTCTTGGGTGATAGTATCGCGGCCACGGTGTTTGGACTGGTAAAGGTTATCGTCGACGCGTTTATAAAGAGTGTCGGCAGTGTCGGTAAGTCGTTTAAAGCCCGTCAGGCCAGCAGACAGTGTGACGGCAATGTCATCATCGCCGACCGTGAAAGGCGTGCGCCGAATGGCCTGCCAGCAGTCCTTTAAGATTGGCAAAATGACATCGGGCGCTTGATCTGGAAAAATGAGGTTAAATTCCTCGCCACCAGTTCGATAAACCTGATAGGTCACGTTGGGATGCGTACTTAGCGACTGCTTTAGCCGGGTCAAAACGGCAGTCAAAATGACATTGCCAGCCAGATGGCCGTAACGGTCGTTAATGGTTTTGAAATGATCAATATCTAGCATGGCTAAGGTTAACGGCGTCTGATTCTGGTGCGCCTGACTGATATAGTGTTGAATATCACGCCGAAAAAGGGCGTAGGTTTTAGCGTTAGTTAGTGCGTCGAAGTTAGCCCGTTGTTCAAGGCGGTCGTGATGACGGTCTTGATGGTACAGGGACAGCCAGTAGAAGTAGTTGAAGAGGTTGATCAGCATAAACGTTGCAACTAGTCCCAGTGTGGTGAGCGTGAGGGTTCGGATGCTGGTGATCCAGTAGGCATTTGAAATCACGAGTGCAACAGCGCTGTTAGCAACGACGTTATAATGACAAATTGTTTGCCAGTGGTAGATGACTGCCATTGTGATGATTGCAACGGTGACACCGACCAACAGTGGCGTTAACGAACTGCCAAGGTGGTTGAAGACCCAAAAAATCAGCAGAGTGCCACATCGAAACAGGTACCCGGAGCGGGTCACGTGGTCATCAAGAAGTGGGAACACGAGGACAAAGAGCTGGATGTTTTCGTAAATCCGATAATTATTGGGATCGACCCACAGTGCGAATTGAAGGACAATGGCAATGAAGAACATCAAAAAGCTGAGCCGTTGCCGCCGTTTCATTGGTGAAACGCCGGTGTGGGTCATTGCAGTGTGCCAGATTTGATTGTAATAGGTAATGTAGCCGACGATAAACAGGATAGAGGTCGAGAGGTCGGCTAACCAGCGGAAGAATCCCATAAGTGATGACGTCCTTTGCGTGCAAAATAACGACGTTCAAGTTGAGCGCCGGTGATGAAGTTACAAGTAATAGATAGTGTCACAAGTATAGCATGAATTAGTTAAAATACAGAACTGGATAAGATAAAATAAGCTCATCGTTAAAATTAAATCAGGGCTGACGGCATTGTTTAAGTCAGGTTAAGCAGGAATTGAAGCGTACAACGGTATGCGCCCAAGCCGGCCCAGTCTTCACAATTGCTATGGAATCAGGTACTATAAACAGAGTATCTACTTTGTAACGGAAAGGTGATTGAAATGGCGCACTGGGAATTATGGATCGTCCACCTGCTGCTATCGGTCGGGATGATTACCGGCTACATTGTTTACGCTGGCTATGGCTGGCAGCTAGTTAGTGGCCGCTATCAAGCAAAATGGACGGCACGGCTATCTCAGACCGCGATTCGGCTAGTTTTGCCGCTGATGAATCTGGTGGTTGTCGTGCTCATGATGATTGCCAAAGTCAGTCATGCAACTAGTCCACGTTTTTTTGATAACGTGGCGTTTGTCATTTTAGTGGCAGCGTTGCTAGATGATCACCTGAAAATTAGCGATTATTTGCTAAGAGTCTTAATGTTATTGGGCTTCTTTGGACAACAGCTCATTATTGGCCACGAAACGGCGCTGAGTATCTGGTTGAATATTGCTGCGCTAGTGGTTGGACTCGGGTTAGTCCGGGTCTTTCAGCCCGTGATGCGCCGCCATTACTCATTGCACTTACTGTTAATTTTGGGCGCTTGGGCGATTTTCTGGTTACCACAGAGTAACGTTCGTGCCGAGGCATTATTGCGGTCGTTGTTAACATTGTTGGCAATGATGACGAGTATTTTCTTTTTCTGGCGAGATTGGGAACGCCGGCACCGCGATCAGCAACGGCTGGAGAAACGTGCAACGATTGATGATTTGACGCAAACGTTTAGTTTTTCTCAATTTAGAGAAGACTTAATGGTGGCGGCGGATACGGTGAGCACCCAATCACAACTCACGATGCTCGCAATGGTGGACATTGATTATTTCAAAGCCGTCAACGATGATTTTGGCCACTTAGCGGGTGACCGAATGCTACAGGAAGTGGCCGCAATTCTGAAAAGTCAGGCGGCCAGTCAGTCGTTTCCGGCAACCGTCTACCGAACCGGTGGTGAAGAATTCAGTCTATTAATGACGGTGACCCACCAAGATGAGGCGACGGCATTAGTTCAAGACTGCTGGCAACGGATTCGAGAACGGCGGTTCCAGTTTCAGCAATCGCAATTGCGCTTATCGATTTCGGCGGGCATGACCCAGTTACGACCGGATGATCGCGCAATTGATGATGCCATTAAACGGTCTGATGACAGCCTATATCTATCCAAACGTCGGGGACGAGATACCGTGACCATCGATGGTCAATCATTAGCGACAGTGGATCACCAGACGTTGATGAACGTTTACGATTACTATTCTCAGCCGGTTGTTGAGTTAGCAACGGGTGAGACCAAGGCCAACGAACTTCAGATTCAACTTTTTGACCAGCAGGTGGGTTTATTGGCAGCAGGTACTGGTATTTCCAACGATTAGCGAGGTGCTCCTTGAAATGGCACAAGCGACGATTGATAAGTTGCCAGGCGATGTCATTTTAAGTTTATCGGATGAGCAATTTTTAGATCCACGGTTGGCGGATGCGCTGATTCAATTTGCGAACGCGCAGTATCCGAAACGGTTGGTGATTCAGGTAAAACAACTTGGAAAGACGGATGCGTTTAAAGCACAGTTGCGACGTTACCGATCCCAACATATCTGGTTATTATCGATGCCGTGGTTGGACGTGCTAACCACACCTCGACGAGCAATGTTGCGCCGGGCTTTACCAGAGGTGAATGTGGTTAAGTTTGATTTGCAGAAACTTCGGGATCAGTATCCGAAACGCAACGATGTGATTCAGTTCATCCATGAGTGGCAGCAATTAACCACAGAGGCCGGCGTACGGCTGATGCTTTCTGGAATCGATAGCGTCAATGATGAGCAGTTTGCTAAACAACTGGCGATTAATTACGTCCAAGGCAATTTCTATGCACAACCGGAATTACCACGATTGTAAGTGATTGGTATAGCATCGATGACGGCTGTGATGGCAACGATTATCGACCGTTGTTGGGCCAAATTGTTATTAGTGACAAATGGACGTGAAAAGCCTAATTAACTAAAGTTTTATTGGCCTGAATGAAGACACATGTTAGAATATAATTATGGTTAATGGTTGGTTTTGGTATCCGGGTTCTTTTGTATCCCGAGCTGAATACCGGTTGTTACTTGAAATGGTCTACCACTAATTGATCGTGTGATAACGAGATTTCTAGTGCTTTGAAAAAAAACGGCATCATTTAGAGAGGAAGTGAGGGCGCAGTGTTCACGTTTTTTAGACAACCAAAGTTTTCGGGTGTTACAGCGGATAATCAACAACCAGTTGGGTATGAGCTATTTATTCGTGAGTATCAGGATCATCGCTGGGTACTACCAACCGATTTCGATGCCATTACGGCAACTGAAATTGAATCCTTGTTAACCACCACCCTCAGTCAGGTTCCTGAAACGATTCAATTGATCTCGTTTAATCTGGAGCAGTCTCAGTTTATTCAGTCCGAATACGCTGAGATGGTTGCACGGGTGCAAGCGACAACTTCAGTTAAAATTTATACGGAGTTAACAGAACGCTCGAATCCGCAAGTAACAAGCGACCAATTATTAGCAGGAGCAAAGCGGTTTTCAGCGTTAGGACTACTGGTATGTATTGATGACGTTGGGACGGGCGTGAACACCTTGAACTTAGCCCTTAAGCTCGATGAGTATGTGAACGAGTACAAGTTTGCCTTTCAAAATTTACGGCCCTTTAACGCAATCGACGACATTGCCGATCAGTTGGATTTTTGGTACCAATTTGCACAGGAACAGCACAAAACGATTGCCATTGAAGGCGTGGAGAGCAAAGCGGAACTGGAGCAGGTGCGCCGCGACTACCCGTGTGAAATTATTCAGGGTTATTATTTAGGGAAGCCCACGCGACTACTGGCTGAACCGCAAATTTCGGTATTCGATGATTATGAGTAATTGCAATTATAATAAAAACGGCATCCAGAATTCTCGTTTCGGAGTTCTGGATGCCGTTTTAAATTAGTCTATAATGAAGCGATTAGTCAGCCAGTTTGGCTAATGCGTCAATTTGATCAAAAAATGCATCGGCATGAACGTTGGTGACAAAGGTCACGTCACGACCAGTGTCACTGATGAAAGTTCGGCCCGCAGCCGGCCCTTCGGCAATCACATCACTCTTAATTGGTTTTGAATCAACGAGTTCAGGGTAGCGACTGACTAAGGTTGTCAAAACGTCCCAGAGGTAGTAGGTCGAGTTGGCTTCAAATGAATGAACTAGCGAGTATCCCTGACCAATGAGATCAATAGCCGGGTAGCGCCGTTGTGTTGCCCAGCGTGCTCGCAATTCTGGGGTCAATGGGACTTGATCAGTACTATCAAGACTGACGACCGTGATATTAAGTGGTGAATCCCAGACGGCTTTAACGGCCTCCGCGTCCCAGTAGGCGTTCCATTCCATCGTACCATCCTGTTCGGGTTCGGCAACGTTGCCCTGATTATTCATCGCGCCGCCCATCCAAAAGAGGCGGTCAATGTTATCGATAATGGTTGGATCAACGGTAAGTGCCCGAGCAAGATCGGTTAAAGGACCGGTCATCACGAGGGTAACGGGTTGCGCTGACGCTTTGATCTTAGTAATCATGTCGAGGTGAGCTGGTTGATCTGCCAACGGTGTTTTAGGCGCACCATGTTCGTTTAAAATTGGAAAGTCATCGAATGAAAAGGCACTTAGACGCCATTCTTTCGGAAATTGGTGAACGGCCCGAGAATTTGATTTTGCAACGGCCGTTGGCTTGCGCCCCTCGTGGCCGAACCGGTCGATAATTTTGCGGGAAGCCGATGAAGCCGGTCCCACGTAACCATCAGCATCGATTACGCCAACTCCCAGTAAGTTCACATCTGGCATTTGAAGTAATAGTAGTAAGGAAACTAAGTCATCGACGTTACCGTCGTGGTCAAAATAAACGTTGCGCATAGTGTGCCTCCTAGCAGTTTTATTTTAGTATGACTAAAAAGCTAGTCATGGTCAAGCGGGTGACAAACTAGCTCATCAATCTACAAGGGGGCATTGTTAAAAATTGACCGATTATCATAAACTAATAAACAACCTAGACTTTAAGAAATCTCAATGATAGCAAGGTTTACGTCATTATTTGCAGTCATTCAATCAATAAAGCGCTTACCGAAAAAACGTTGATTAACAAAAAAAGTAAAAAAAGTCCTTGCTAATCGAATAAGGGATATGTATAATAAGTCGTGAACGTAAGTTGTGTTTAATTAATTAAATAAAATTGCTCAGCACTAAAGTCAACATTTTAGTGACACGACCCGGACAGGAGAGAGACCTGGCCGGGTCGTTGTGCTTTCAGGGCCATTTTTTAAGAAATTGAATGCAAACTTCATAACTAAATTACCTTTTGTAAAGTTGTTCCAACACTTGTAGTTAAATGGTGACCCCCCAATTAACTGTAACAAATTCGGCCGACGATTTTCGTCGATTAAAGAGTGGCTCTTCAGGTTCATTGATCGTGGCAATTGACGATGTCTCCGCCAATTGTCCTCAATACCCAGACCTGAAAAGCGGTAATAACCTCAAATTTGTAATTTAAAAAGCGATTAATAAACTAAAAAAACGACCCATTACGAGTGTTATATGTCGTAATGGATCGTTTTTTTGTTATTTTTTAAAAAAAAAGTTCACTGAAAACTTCACAGAATCTTCATATTTGACCAAGCAATTTAGAAATCATCAAAACTGGCTTAAACGTTGATATAACAATGCTTATAGTCCCGGGAATTGTTGAAATGTTTCAAGTACGATTTTCACAAAGATTTTGGCTTATTTTTTGTAACTTTGCTGTAATGGTAATCGCCGAAAGCCCATGATAGCATACTGTTGTTGTGTTACTTATTGGGGGGTCAATAACTAACTACACGGGGACAACTTTATTTTGTTTCACCTGTTTCATATGGGAAGTACATTACATCTATAATGTACGATTGATTTTGGAGCTGAACGAAAAAGCTGATAGTAAATAACTCTGGTTTTAACAAAAGGAGACCTATCAGTTCATGAAGAAACGTTCATTAAGTTTATTAATCGCAGTCGCAGCAGTTACTTTAATTGCAGTTTTGAGTTTTGTATCACCAGTTCAAACTAAGAGTGCCACTCGTGCTCAAATCACTACCGATGTTGATGCAACGGAAGCCGTTAAGCACGATGTTCAAGCTGCTAAGACCGTATCATTGAAGAGTATGTCATACGCTATCAAGGGTAGCGGTTCAACTGCTTCAACACCAGCTGCAAAACGTTGGACTAGCAAGACGATCACTTACAAGATCAGTGGTAGTTCTTCTTACTACAAAGCTGTTTGGAACGCCGCAGTTAGTCACTGGAACAAAGCCGGTGTCGTTAACTTGGTACCAACTAAGGGTAAGGCTGACATTAACTTGGCTACTAGCAACGCACCTAAGAGTGCCGCAGCCGGTGTCGTTGGTGTAACTTACTCGTCATACTACAGCAACAAGTCATTAAACGGCTTGAAGGTTTTGGCAAGTGCTAAGTCATACGTTTACCGTGACGTTTCAACGAAGTACCACTACTCACAAGTTGAACGTGCCCACGTTGCTGAACATGAATTGGGTCACGCTTTAGGTTTGGAACATGCAACCCCAAAGCACGCTATCATGTACTATGCAACTCGTGATCAAACCATTACCACTTCTGATGTTAAGGGTTTGGCTCAAAGCTACAAATAAGCTGATATTTTTGAAATAAAGCGGATCGTTAGTCTAATCTAGCTCAGGGGTGAGATGGATTAACTAGGATGCGACAAGCAAACGGTTAGAGACAGCCGGGTTGTTTGGAAGAAATAAGCGATAAAACCTAATTTTATTAGGTCTAAAACAATAATTCAAAAATGGGACTCGAATTTCTAAATCTGAAATTTGAGTCCCATTTTTGAATTATCATGATTAAGGATTAATTGATGACAACCAATCGAAAACTTCTTGGGTACTAGCAACAATGACATCAGCGAGTTCTTTAGCGTTAAAGGCGTTCGTTACCCAAGCCGATACGGTGAGGAGAATCTTATCGGCTAAAATGCCATAGTAAATGCCGTAACCATCTTCGCTAGTCGGGGCAAATGAAAAATTATCGATGATGTCATAAGGAATTCCAGTTGTTGAGAAAAAATCTGTTTGAAGCTGTGCTAATAAGTCGCTATTAAAAAATGCAGCTGCGGCCGGAAAAGCGTTCGCACCCCCATTCGCTAACATCATCTCTCGTAGGCCAAGGAGGTGACGTTCAACGCCGAAACCTTGTTGTGCGAGTTTGATTCGCTCTGAGTGTTCGGCTACGGCAGTATCAAAGGCCGCTTTAACGGTGTCATCACGCTGGTCAGTAGTAAAGGCCTCAACGAACGTTTTTTGCCAGCGTTGATTCCACGAGCATTTTCAGTTCGTCCTTGATAGAACCCGCGCATCGAAACGGGTTCGTAGATGCTCCGCCAACCACCGGTGATGCGGTATTCTGCGAGAGCTAATGCGGTGTGGAAAAATGCGTCTGGACTGACGCCAAGCGCTTTTAACTGAGTTTTACCGAAAGTCGAGATTGCGGCTGCCGCAAATTCGAGTTGATCCGCAATGGTTTGGTTATGATGTTCAGCTTCAACGAGGGCTTCTTTTTCGAAATGATTGAGGTGCCAATTGAGTTCAGTCACCTGAGAGATGCCAATTTGGTCATGATCGGGGTGGCTCAAATCATTAACGACTTCGGAAATCAAATTGAGTGCGGGTACCCCATCGATATCACTGTGCTCAAAGGCAATTCCGAGCCCATTCTCGCCGTCTAGAACCAGTTGTAGGGTCTTATCAAAGAATTGGTTGTGAGGCCCTAAAAGCGTCCGTTTGAGGCTTGCTGATTCTTCGCGATTGGCGAGTGTTAACGTGAGAATACTGTTGCTGATTCGATTTAAGTTTGTCCGATTTAAGGGGTCAGCACGAAGTTGGTCATGAATCTCTGCGGCAGTATCGCGATCAAGTCCGGTGTAACTACCAATGAAGAATGGATCACGTTTTTGAAGCGCCAAAATGTTGCGTAGATTTTCCGTTAAAGCCGAAAGTGACGCAATTTGACCATCGGGGTCGATCACTTGAAGCTGGTAAACGGTGTTACGAACGATCACGGTGACCTCTACATCAGTAAGCGTTGGTCGGTAGTGTGCTAATCGGTCTTGATTAGGTTGGGGAAGTCGTTGCGTGCGAAAGAAATTTTGGTAGTAACTCATGTCTAATGGCATCCCAGAACGAGTCGTTTCAACTGGCGCCTCCTCACTAGCGTACCGATAGTACTGTTTGGCAAAATTCTGAAGTAAGCGGGCTGCTAAAACGATCGGTTCAAGTTCTGGCAGGGAGGTGGGGGCAATCGTTAGTGCAAAGTTAGAACTACTCTGAATGGGGGCGCGACTGGTCAGGTAACTTGTTCGCCAAAGTGGCGCAAGCCAGCTCGCGTTAGTTTCTTGCCAACGTTGAACAAGCTTAGCCTGTAGATATGGGGCATCGGTTTGTTCAAAATCTGAGATCAATTGTGCCAACTTGGATTGCTCGGCAGTCCCTAAAAGCGGCGTCAACCATTCAGTGAGACGGGAAAGCGTATCAGTAAGTTCTGGAAGTGGTAGTTTAGGGAGCTTGTTGATGAGTTCAGTTGTATATTTGCCAGTCATATTAGTCCCTCTTTTCTTCAAAGGCGAGTTTAACGATCCAGCCAATCAAGGCAATAAAACCAATAATGAGTAACGACCCAATTAAGTTTTGGCCGTATGACTGGTGAGTGAGGGTTTTATCCCACGGAAAATCTGGTTTTGGAACCAGTTTTGTCGCAAGTTGAATGATTGCAAGCATAATCGTGACCTCCTATTGATCTTGGCGACGTGGACGAGTGATCAGGCCAGCCTTGTAATCAGCCTGCATCTGACGGTACATACCTGAAATTGAAAGAAAGATGAAGAACATGAACGGAATCCCGATAATGACACCAACAGCTTTGATGCCATCGAGGGTGCCGGTCACGATGTTCGCAAACGCAATCATCGTGGTGATGATCGACCAGAGAATCGTGCGATTACGAGGCGCGTTTTCAGGACCGTTGCTGGTCATGATACTAATTGAAATCATGGATGACGTTGTTGCCGTTGCCAAGAAGATGACAACCAGAAGTAAGAATACAATTCCGGTGATACTGAAGCCTGGTAGTTGTTGCAGAACCATGATGAATGACAGGTAGACGTTTTCGGGATTTTCGGCGATAAATTTCAAAATCTTGCCATCGCCGAAAAAGGCATCCCAAAAACCGTTACCAGCAAAGACACTAAACCAGATAATCAAAAAGAATGTTGGGACTAAGATCGACATCGTCACGATTTGGCGGATGGTACGACCCTTGGAAATTCTAGCAATGAAGATGCCTAAAAACGGGGTCCAAGAAACCCACCAAATGGTGATGGTGTTCGGCCATGAATCAAACCAAGTTTGGTCTTGGAAGGGGAAGGTGGTAAAGGCAACTGGAACCACATCCAAGAAGGCATGACGAATATTTTCCGTGACAAGACGCATAATCATTGGGGCGTCGCTGAGTAGGAAAACAAAAATCATGAGACCAATTGCAACGATGGTGTTGATTTCGCCCAAGCGACCCATTCCTTTTTGGATCGGTAGAACGGCAGCGCCGGTATAAATTACAAACATAATGACGAGTAAAATTAATGAATCAGAAAGTTGTTCGAATTTTTGGCCAGTAATGGCAGTAAAGGCGTTTTGCATCTGAAAGATACCAATCGCAATGTGGGCGGCAATCGTGAGGGAGGCCGCACCGGCTGCGGTGATACTGGTAATCATCGCAACGGAGTGCCCCCACTTTTTATCAGAAAAGCCGTTTTCAATGGGGGTCCCTGGCAGAAATTTAGCGCCTTTGTAGTAGGCGAAATAACCAATGACTAGCCCAGCCATCGTATAAATGGCCCAAGCGGGGAGTCCCCAGATGAACATACTATATTTGAAGCCATTTTCGGCTGCTTGTGCTGGTGAGGTCCCAGCTGCGGCAATGCCCTGTGGTGACTGGAGGTAGTGAACAAGGGGTTCGGCTACCCCGAAATTTACGATGCCAATCCCAATGCCGGCAGTAAATAACGTGCCGATCCAGGCAAAAGTACTGAGTTCGGGTTTATCTTCGGGCCGACCTAACTTAACGTGACCGAACTTGCCGAATGCCAAATATAGGCAAATAAAAAGTAAAATGATCGGCATTGGCATCGTAAACCAGCTAAAGGTTTGGTTGTATAGTCCGAGCCAGTGCCAAAGGGTCGATGTCATCCCAATTGGTCTAGCAACGGCCCAAATAGAAAAGATTCCGGTAAAGATAATGGAACCCCAAAAAACGGTGGCGTTTTTCCCTAATAAACGCTTCATAAATAATTCCCCTCTTTTCGATAAATGTCTGAAAAATAAGTGACGTCAATCGCTCTCTTATGCGGATATTATCGCATGAGAGATTGACTTAGTCATGGATTTTTACTCGAAAAACAAGAACTTTTTCAGTTAACTTTCATAGAAAACTGGCACAATGGAAATCATGTTACATTTGATATATATAATTAAAAATATAAGTTGTTAACAAAAATGGTATAGCTTTGAATAGGGATGGTTAGGGTTACCCACCTTCAAGAAAAACGTGGTATTCTGAAGAAGAAACTAGTTTGAAATGGGGAATGATGATGACGATGCTAGTGACTGCGAGTCGATTTTTATTGTTAACGGAGCGAATTGAACAAAAGCCACTGTTGAGAACCCGGTTTAAGAATCAGGCGTATTTTGTGTTGGCAGCGGTCTTTGATTTAATCACACAAGGTGTACTTGGCGTTGAGAACCAGCGATTAGTCGTTCGTGATGCCGCACAATTAACAGGCTTGCCGGATTCACTGGGTGATTTGAAGCGTGACATCCAAAAGACACAACCGGATAATGCACTTGAAACAGCATTATCGTTGATTACAAGCTGGGATGTTGCTAACAGTACTTATGATGCGGTGGGCACTGAGCTATTAGAAGAGAAAAAGGTTGAACGCGTTATTTTTCAAAATAATCTGAAACCACACGTCATCTATGAACCAACGAGTAGTAGCCGACAACAAACGGTGGATTGGCTAACCGATCAATTGACAACGCTGACACCAACTCAGTCAGGGTTGGATCTCATTGTGATTTTGCTACAGTTAGATGCAATGAAGTGGGTTGTTTCTGACGCAGATGATCGAATTGCTAACTTTAAACAACGAGCCGCAACTAACGCACAGTTTCTATCACGGCAGGCGATTGCTGCAACCGCGGCTGAGGTGATTACGCAAAAACGGTTTTGGTTAGATTCGTGGTTGAGCTAAGAGCCGAAATTCGTAATGAAAAATCGGGTAGAGCAGGTTATGAGGTGAACTTGTTCGCCTATTTGTAGTGTTTAAACCGCAGTAATTGCTACAAATAGCACTACTGGTGGGCGTTGAAAGTGAATGCGTGAGTTAAATTAACGTGAATAAATTATGAAATTGATTAGTATTTATCTATTGATTTTTTGTAAAAAAAAGGTGCTTTTTTTAGTAAATCGATTGACTAGAAACGGAACTAACCCTTGATATGACAAGTTTAGTGCGACATCCCATAATATTTGTCTTTTTTATTAATATAAGATTGTGTTTGTTAAAAAACTATGCTAAAATCACTTCATAACTAAGAATAAAAACTTGTAATTGAATGTAAACGCTCAGTTTTAGTTAATTGCTAAGACACGACCCGTTCTTGGGAGCAGTAATGCTTGCCAAATGAAGGGTCGTTTTTTGTTCTTATTTAAGAAATCGCTGCCATTTCCGGGGGAAACAGAGATGGTAGGGATGACGAAATGAAAAAGCCTACTATGAGAGTTGAAGATGCTATCGCGTATTTGAAGGTTTAGTTGAGTGGAGTCACTAACCTTTGAGTATATCGTTTCAGATATGGAGTCTGAAATTGATTGGGGATTGGACGCCCCTGATAGTATCGTCCACCATGGTTGGAGGCCACTGTTGTTGCTAAGATCGATATGGGGATATCGATTGGTCATTCGGTACGTTTGTAGGTTAGCGCAGTTCTGCGCAGCACATATAGAGTCAGCGACGTTAATTCTTGGAGGAATTAATGAATCTGGTGCTATGAGTTGCTTGTGGCACCATCTCATTAAAAAAGCGTCCGCACGATCACTGATTGGTGATTGTGCGGACGCTTTTTTATGCTGTTTTTAGGAAAAAAGACAAAAAGAAAACCTGTCCGGGGGAGGACAGGTTTTACACATAGGAGTAGGCATTTTCGTGATGGGGTTCACGAAAATATTAATTTTACTTTGGAGGAGTAAAATGAAAAAGCTTACTTAATATCTAAAAACTATTGTTTAAATATTAGGTATGCTATTAATATAAAGCTTAATTGTGAAGAAAGTGTGAAGATGGCATAACAAACACGTAACTGTTACAGTAAAAATACTAGTTTATGCCATGAATAGTTATTAGTGTGAATTAATTATAGGCGATTAAATTGCGATAATAGGCGACTATTTACCTTCTAATTGTATGATGCAATTACTGTGATATCGGCGAATATAGTACTTATAAATTAAAAAATATCCCGATAATTGATTAACCTAGTTAATCAATCGCCAAATGTGACAAGTCTGTAATATTTCAAAAACGTTACAGAATAGTGATGAAGTTGATGACAATTAGTTTTGATTACAAGTGCCAATTTAGGCTGTTTTTGAAACAATAGTTGGCAATATTTTGTAATAGTGTTATAGTGTACTAGAGAGATAGTACACATTGAGGAGGCGAGTTCAAATGGAATTTAATGATAAGATCCCGATTTACTATCAGATTAAAACGGTGATTTACGACAACATTATTTCTGGCGCGTTAAAACCTGGCGAGAAGCTACCGGCAGTTCGACAATTAGCAGTTGAATTGACGGTTAACGTGAATACGGTTCAACGGGCACTGAGTGAAATGATTAGCGAAGCAGTCATTTATTCACAACGGGGGAAGGGAAATTTCGTGACAACGGATGTCGAAACAATCAATCAATTAAAACAAGAACTTGTAACACAACATTTAGCAACCTTATACGACCAATTGCACCGATTAAACATTAGCGATGAAGAAATTTTGGCGGATCTTGAACGATTTATGCAAACGAAGGGGGCGGTAAAATGACCACGGCACTTGAAATTAAGCAACTCACATATAAACGGAACCAAAAGCCAATTTTGACGAACGTGTCATTGACCGTTGAGGCGGGGAAAATCGTTGGCCTATTAGGTGAAAACGGGGCCGGAAAAACGACTTTGATGCGGTTGATCTCAGGACTCGCTAAAACAAATCAGGGCGAGATCATCACAAATCAGACAACGACGAACGCAGCGGCTAAGCGGGCAACTGTCAGTTTCAGTGACCAGTTAAACTGGTTTCCTAAACAGTCGAAGTTACAGGAAATCGTGGCCTTTTATCAGCACGCTTATCCGGATTTTGATTATGAAAAATACCAAGAGCTGGCGAACTTTTTACAGTTGGATCCACTGCAGAAAATATCGGCGCTGTCAAAGGGAACGAAGGAAAAATTCGTGATTACGTTGACGTTGGCTCGACAGACGGATATCTACTTATTAGATGAACCGTTTAGCGGCATTGATAGTATGAGTCGTAAGAAAATCATTAATAGTATCATTCAGTGGAAGCCAGAGGCGGCGTTGATGATCATTAGTGACCACTACGTTTCTGAAATTGCACCAATTTTAGACGATATTGTGGTGATCAAAGATCAAACCATTGCGGTGCATCGTTCTGCGGATAGTATCCGTGAAGAATTTGGCATTGGCATTGAAGCCTACTATGAAGGACTTTATGAAGGGGGTGCCGTCAATGACTAGTTTTGGACAGTTAAACCGCGCATTGGTGGGCCGGAAACTTCGGCTGGTGACGCGGGCAATCCTGATTGAGCTGATTGCGCTTGTAGTCACACTATTGGTCGAATTTTTTACTAAGGCGACCAGTTTAACCGCTACCGATGTTGAATCAACAATTGGTGGATTAGGCGTCATTTTTTGGGTCGTTTTGACGATTTTCTTGACGCGGGATAACGAATTTGTACTGATTAGCAGTGCGACGCGATTGATTCCGGTGAGTGACACCAAGCTCTATTCGACTAATTTGTTCACGACAATGTTAGCGTGGGGATACGCGATGGTGTTACAAGCGGTACTCCATGGAATCGGCATTGCACTGGACTGGCAGAGTTTCATCAATGATTTTGGCCGGATCGATGTGTCAGGTACCATGAAGCTACCACCAGTTGGGGTCATTGTATTGGTGGTGATCGTGATGATGATTGCGGCGGTTATCCTGTTCTTCACTTCCGTTTCGTTGATTCATTTAGTGATTACAGCAATCACGGTTAAGTTGCCGGTGACCGGTCAGCGGTTCGTTCGCTTGGGATTGTACATTGTCGTGATTTGGGCCGTTGTCAGAGTGGCTGGTGTGGCGTTTGGTCTTTACGGCAACTTGGTTGATGGTATCAACCTCAGCAGCGGCTATGTACAGGTGATCGGTAGTTTGATTGGGATGCTCCTGTTTGCAGCGATTGAAGCGGCCGTTAGTGTTTGGTTGATGAAGCGGTGGGTTGAAGCCGTGATTTAGAATGATTAGATTAAGCTCGGTTGGCATGGTTGTGCTGACTGGGCTTTTTTGTGTTGCTATGGATGATGGTGTTGGAAAATGCAGGGTGTTGGTCAGCCATTAGGCGGTGTTGTGGCTGGTGGTTGCGCACTGGTTGGTCAAAAGAGGTTTTGGCGACGTGGATTGCGATGACGTTGGTTTCGGCACGATTGAAACGTTAGGTTGTGCTTGATTGGGGACGTTGTGGAAATTGGTTTAGGTGGTGGGAGGTGGGCGACTGTGCCGAAACGCGTGAAACGGGGCAGAAGGTTGCATGGTAGGCGATAACCGCAAAACTGCCAAAAAACGGCAGTTCAGCGGTTACCGCCTACCACACCACCTTCTAGACGCCCCGTTTCACGCTCTAACGTTGCAAATATGCACCGTTTTCTCTCAAATGCCTCATTTTATGGTATATATGATTTAACAGCATGTCGGTTTATTAGTTAGCGCGAGGGTTTTCGATTTTAATGAGTTTGTTGTTATTTTATAATAAGGGTAAGACTAGTGGCCGTTATTGGTCTAGTTGGGTCATGAGCGTGGCGCAGCTATTTCGATAAGCAGCGAATGTATAAGTCGAATAAAGAATGGATTTTATCTGACCGATACTCTGATGACCGTTGAGCGGGCCATCAGTGCAACCTAACGACAGTTGTAGGCTGCATGTTATCGGACTACCCGAAACATGCACCGATTTTTAAAAATAGGTGACGGGGTGAATCAATGAGTCGAAAAATTGAAATGGCAGGAAAACGGTTTGGCCGGTTAGTTGTCCTGTCACAAGCTGGACATAATCCTGGCAACCATGACCTCCTGTGGCGTTGTCAGTGTGATTGTGGGAATCAAACCGTGGTGGACGGCGCACTATTACGTTCAGGCCAAACCAAGAGTTGTGGCTGTTTACGACGGGAAATTTCAAAGCAAAATTACGTGACCAATACGGGATTTGTCAGTCAAATGGGGCGAGCAGAATCCTTAGTCGATGATCAGGGAATTCCGTATTCGTCAGTTAAAAAGTCGCAACGCAATAAATCTGGTATCGTGGGGGTCTCTTATAACAAGGCCGATGGCAAGTGGTTCGCACGGTTGATGTATCAGGGACACTACGTTTTGTTGAAGAGCTTTGACACGATGGCTGAAGCCGTTCAAGCACGTAAACTGGCTGAAAAACGCTACTGGGGCCGTTGAAACGACTGAAGTAAGCGGTGGTAGAGAGGAGGGGGCGTCCGTGACGGCAGAACAGCATCATACGCGAAAGTTAAGCTATACCGGAATTACCGTTAAACAGATTCGTGAAAAGAAGGGCCTAAAGGCGAAGGATGTCTATACGGGAATCGTATCGCGTTCAAGTTATTTTCGCTTTGAGAACGGCGAACACGATACGACGGTGAGTAATTTGTTCGCGTTTCTGGATCGACTACAGGTGGGCGTGGCGGAATTTTCCGTTGAACTGGCAGCACAGTGGCCCCAGCTACTGCCCTGTGTTGAGCGCGGTCACGGTGCGTTAAGGTCACTAAGCCAGACGCAGTTAGATCAATTAGTTGTGCAACTTAAAGAAACTTATGAAAAGACGCCCACGCTTGGCGATTACCATAACGTGCTTAAAGTTGAGCTGTATCAAGAGTACCAGCGTACACACCATATTACCGAAACGGCAGAGAATTTAAAGATTCTGTCGACCTACCTGTTTGACATTGAAGAGTGGTATCAGTACGAGCTATTATTATTTCAAGCAATTTGTAAACTGCTTCCGTGTGAAACGATTGATGCGTTGTTGCCGCGAGTAACGAAGGCGGCCAAACGAACGCCGGCGTCGCTAGCGTCCAAAACGACTGCGGTTGCCGTGATGAACACGGTGATTTTAACAACGTTGGAGAATCATGATTACCGGTATTTTAAAAAATTCGTTCAAATCGCCGAACAAGTCGAAGTCCCTGAAACAGCGTTGCTGGATGGCATCTACTTTGCGATGTATCAAGATTTCATTGCTTATCGTCAAGGCGAGCGGAATCCAGTGTTGATCAATGAGGCTCGGCAGTTGGTTAAATTAGCGGGCAAGGTTGTTGAACCAGAGGAAGGCCAGCGGATGCAACACTATGAGCGGTTGTTGGAAGCGTGGCTGGCATAACGGATTTGATCAGTTGTCAGTAAATTAAAAAATTCCCACTGCATTCGTTTTGAATGTAGTGGGAATTTTTAGGTTTGGTCAGTTCAACCAGTTTTCGGGGGCGTTCAACGCTTGCTGAAAATGCTCAAAGAATTGACTAACATGGTAGCCGTCCGCCACCGCGTGATGAATGGTAAAGGAAACTGGCATCGTTCGGCGGCCGTCTTTGATCTGAAATTGACCCGCTTCAATGGTTGGTAGGTAGTTGGGTAACCCGTTAAAGGTCAGTGGGGTGTAGCTGTTGAAATGCAGCCAAGGCATCAAGTTGATCATGTAGGCATCTGCTGGTTGATCCGGTTTCGCAACGGCCCCGTGTTGATTTTGATACTTAGCGACATCATCGAGATAGGATTGGTAGAAAGTTTCAAAATCAGGATCGTACGCCGTCCACATGCCAGAAATCGTGTGGTCATCTTCGTGGAACAGGGAATAAGATGGCGTCAGGTGATCAAGGTAGCCAAGTTGTTCACCCTGACGGACCACCATGAATTCGGGTTGCTGACTGATCAGTTTAGTGACCAAGTAGAGGTAGGCCGGGAAAAATTTATGGTCGGTTTCTTTCAAAGCCGCATAGGTTGCCGTGACGTCAACGTCCACGGTGACGTTGAAGCCGGTGGGCATCATTTTGGTGAAGTAGTAAAAGTAATCGCGGCGAGGCCACGTGTTTAAGTCAATAGGGGTAAAAGTCATGCTTAATGTCTCAATGGTTTGTTGTAGCCACGGTCGCCAAAGGGCTGAAGGCGGTCAAACCAATCTTTCTTTAGTTTTTTGAGGGTTTGGCGCAGGTTTAAAACAGCGTCGGTTTTTTCTTCCCAGAGGATGTCGAAAGTAAAGGCGTCCTCGCCGTAAGCTTCCCAGTCTGCTTGGAGTGGGGAGTTGACGTAGAAGTGGTTGTTTAAGTTCACTTTATAGAAGGCCCAACGATTCTTGGTGTTGGGAACCGTATCAATGTAGATTTTATGGTTAACGGTATTCGTAATCTGAATCACACCGTAATAAGTTGGCTGAAGCTTGTAATCTTGAATTAGTTGTTTTCGAGTTGGGGTCGTCATGGAAATCTCCTTTAAAAAATACGCCAGTAATCGCGACCATCCGGTGTTCGAGCCATAAAGCCGTAGTCCACGAGGTAGCGCTCAAGTAACCCGTAGTCGAAGTAGATGGGCTTGAGCACCGAATTGATTTCAGTAGTTGAATAGTGCCGGTCAAAGTCGAGTTCTTCGCTGATGCGATACAGCAGCGTGATCAACTTCTTTTCACCTTTGGGTAGTTGAGTCAAGACCGGGGTAGGCTGACTGAAATCAAAGTATTTTTGAACCAGCGTTGCGTAGTCGGTTTCTGAAATTTTGAACCGATCGTCCGGATGCGTGATGCTGGGTGGAATCGGTAACATGCTGGTTGATGATGAGTCCTCAAAGATGGCTTCATACTGCGCTAAGTAGAGTTTGGCGCGCTTGGCCTTCTCTCGGAAGGTAAACTTTTGGTGGCGCACCGTTGAGGGACTGAGATCGAGTTGTTCGGCAATCAGTTTATCCTTGTCACCACTGGCGAAGGCCGTTAAGAGGTCGCGTTGGGTGGCCGTTAGCGTGTTGTATTTGGAAGTCGATTGCAGTAACGCGTTGACCGCACCGTTATGCTGGTGGGTCAGGTGCCGTTGCATTGCTGTCACGTCACTGGCAGGACAGGTAAACCGACAGTGGTTACAGAGGAGCAATTGAGCTTGTTGATGATAGCCCTGAGTCAGTTCTGCTGGTGTAAGATGAGTGAGGTCGATGGTGGTGATGCCTCCTTTTGTTTATTGATTATGTAAACATTTATACGTGAGTTTACGGTATTTGTCAACGAAAAAGCTAAAAAAGTCGTGAATCTGGTTAGGATTCACGACTTTTTTTAGTTTATAGTTGCGCTTCAACCACTAACAATGTCTGAGTAGCTCGGGAAGCTGCCACGTAACGGCGATGGTCACCGTAAATGGGCACTTGATACTCAGGGGCGTTAAAGTGGCTTAGCAGCACATGATCAAATTCGAGGCCCTTCGCAATTTTAAGCGGTAAGCATTGAACGGTGGCCTCGGTCACCGTTCGTGAGGTGTCAGTGACAAGTGTACAGTCGGTGAAGTTTTGGCTTGTCAGATGGTCATAAAGCGCTTGCGCCTCAGCAGTCGTTGGCGTAATGATGGCAACCGAGCCACCCTGAGCTTGATAGCTTGTTAACTGGGCAATTAAAGCATCAGTACTTAGTTCAGGCAACGTTACGGGCGTTGCGCCATCGGGTTGAACTGGTTTGATCAAAGAGGCGTTGTGGGTTTGTCCGAATTGACCAAAATACCGGGTAATAGCGCCAGTCGCCCGGTAACTGGTGAGTAGCCGTAGTCGCGTAACGACCCGCTTAGGTGCTTCGAAAAATGACGCTAATTGGGCGTAGTCGTTGCCAGTGGTGCTGAGTACTTGATTATGATCGCCCACCAAGGTGATGTGAGCGTGGTTAAATAACTGGCGGATGAATAGCAGTTGATCGGCCGTATAGTCCTGCGCTTCATCGACGAACAGCGCCTTGACCGCATCTTGATGGTAGTTGGTTATCTGTAGGAGGAGGTACAGTTGTTGGTAGTCAGTCAGTGGTGCTGCAAGGCCAAGCTCGACTTGTATCTGATGCCAGTCGAGCCAATCGTTAAAGGCCTCGGGCTGTTGATCAGTTGCAACTAGTTTTCGCCAAACAAGGCGTAGACGCTGACGGACCGATTGATCAGTGGGCGTTTGTGCATAGCCGGGCATGCTTAGATTAAAGTCAACTTGATCCAACGCGTGATCAAGCTCAGTTAAGTGGTGATTTTGTTGACTGGTCGAGGTAATCGTAAGGCCGAAGTAGTGCCCTAACTGAGCGAGAAAGTGGTCGAGGGTCGTGGCCATGGGATTGGTTTCGCCGAGGGCGGGGAGAACGTCCTTGATATATTGGGCAAACACCGGACTCGGTGTTAACAGTAAGAAATCAGCGGCGGTCCACTGTTCGCGGTAAATGTAGCGCAGATAAGCGATTCGCTGTAATAAGACGGACGTTTTGCCACTGCCGGCAACGCCGTCCACGATGAGCACGTTGGCAGTTGTATTTCGGATAATGTCGTTTTGCTCGGCTTGAATCGTAGTCGTAATGTCTTGAAGGCCACCAGCGTGATCTGCCGCCAAGATGTTGAGGAGAACCGGGTCGTTGAGGGCACCCTGATTGTCAAAGTAGGCGGTGAGGTGGTCATGATCAACGACTAATTGACGCCGCAAGGAAAGGTCAACGTGAATTTCGCGGCCGTGTGCCAGATAGCTGGTTGCACCCTGCTGGTTCGCGTAATAGGTATCCGCAACGGGGGTTCGCCAATCGTAGATCAGATTATCGCCATCCGAGTCAAGGTAGCCAACTTTGCCGATATAAAATGCCTCAGGTGCTTCATCCGGAAATGCCAGATCAACTCGCGCAAAGTAGGCCTGCGGTTGAAGCAACGTGGCTTTATCACGGTTGGAATGGGCAATGTCGACTTTTGCATTTAAGGTATCGATTTGACGGTTGCCGCTTTCGATGTTGGCAAAGGTGTCCAGCGTATCCGTGTAGGAATTGAGATTCAACCGCGTATCGTGGGCTAAGTCGATTTTAGTCTGTTTGGCAGCTTTCTCGAGGTCTTGAATTACCGTTGTGAGTCTGGTGATTTCGGTGCCTAAGTAGTTGTATGTCTGGGTCAAACGCGTCTGTTCATCCATCGGCAGGTCTCCTTTGTGGGGCGTAATAGCAAAATTGACAGTAGTCCCAGTGTAGCAGGTTGAGGGAAAAGTGGTAGTCTATTTTTGGGTTTGGGGGTATGGTATAATAACTATGGAAGAATGGTTCGGTATCAATATAGTTGAACAATGAATAAAAGCCACCTCGGTATCGGAGTGGCTTTTTGTTTGGTTAGAATTAATAGTTTAATAATTGGTACCTATGGTATACTCGTTTCATCTGAAAGGGTAGGGGATGTTAGTTGTGGAGAAAAAAGTGCACCGTTTGTTAGTTATAGGGGTTATTGTTATCGCAACACTTGTTGGCGTGAACGTTGGGGGACAGGCAGTTAACGCTAAAGCAAACTATTATAAAACGGTACCGACAGCGTTACGCGGGTCATGGTACACAACGTACTGGAAGTCGGACGGCTATCCGAAAGTTGGTTTTACGTTTACTAAATATGTCTGGAAGCAGCAGGGGCAAACACTCTCGATGAAGGGGCCCAAAAACAATCGTTTAGGCATCTACAAAACTAAGGCGGGGTATTATCGAGTGGGTATCGCACATGGGGATATGCCAGAACATCTCAAACCCGTTAAACATAATGGTAAAAAAGCATTGAGAAGTTACTGGTTCGATGTGACGAACCATGATAAATTGCATTATATTTATTATTACCGAAAGTAAGTCAAGAGCGCGGACTAAAAACGGAGTATAAAAGCACTCGCAGATTCCTGATTTTGGAATCTGCGAGTGCTTTTACTTATATGAACTTTTTTTCGACCATTTTGACTACTGCCATCGTTAATCCGCAATCTGCCGCTCGTTAGCCTGCAAATCAGCCATAATTTTGGTGCCTAGTAACTCGTCAGCGGTCACAACGTGGTGGCGTGACCAAACGTAGCCAGCCAGTCCAAGCAACGCCCAGAGCCCCAGAATCAGGTACTCATACGGCCAAACGAGGGATACGGCGGTACCGGGAACTAACGTAATAATGGCAATGGCAAGGGCCGCGATACCGCCCAGCGTTGGCCATAATAAGGTTTTATTTCGGAAACCACCGGTGAGTGTGGGGTAGAGACGTCGGGTTTGAATTAGGCACAGGGCACTAAAGGCCCAAGCTAGGGCGATCAAGAAGCCACCCATATCTAGGAAGTACACCAACGCACCCTTACCGAGCCAGCCGATGCCTAAAACGAGGACCAACACCAGCCAGAGGGCGTTCGTTGGCGTCCCGTATTTAGGATGTAACTTCGCTAACGGTTTCGGTAACATGTGGCCTCGGGCTAATGAAAAGAGGAGCCGAGATGATGCGGAAAAGAGGTTCAAGAAGCTGGTGAGTAAGCCCAGTACGGCAATCGTAAACGCCACGGTGCCGAGAATTGGGTAACCAGCCGCCTTAAAGGCGTCGATGGTGCCCATGCTGAATTTAGCAGTTTGCTGCCACGGCCAGATCCAAGCGGACGACAGCAGAACGCCGATGTAATAGGTGGCCGCAACAACGATCGAAGCAATCACGATCAGCCCGATTTTTCGAGCGGGCATGCGAGCTTCCTCAGCCATGGTAGCGACTGATTCCCAGCCCGTTAAAAATGTCATGGCAGGGAGCACAAAACGGATGATGGCGGGTGCCGGTTGTTGGTGAGTAGCGAACGCCGGCCAGAAGTTATGACTAGAGCCGCGAGTAAAACCGACCACCATTAAAACGAGTCCTAAAATAACCAGTCCCACCATCATCACGCTTTGAATATTTCCCGTAAGTTTGGCGCCCCGGTAGGTAATGCTGAAAATAATCAGCGTGATGAGGATTCCCAGTCCGAGTTCGAAGTAGGATACCCGAACGCCTGCGAAGGTGTATCCGGGGCCATTACCGATGGCGGGAAATAGTTGGGCAATCAGGATGCTAGACGCGGTCACGTAGAAGCCTAGCGCGCTTAAGTAGCCGCCCATTAACGTCCAAGCGGCAAAGAGGGCGCCGCGTTTACCAAATGCCACGTAGCCAAATACGACTTCGCCGCCCGAACGAACAAACAAAGTTGCGAGTTCTGCGAAAGACAGGGATGCCATGATTGCAAGACACATGGCTAACGCTAGCCCAAAAATTTCACCTCCAGCACCGTAGTCCGCAAAGAACTGACTGTTGGTATAGATCCAACCGCTACCGATAGTGCCGCCAGCACCAAGTGAAATCAAACTAACGGTACTGACGTTACGCTTTGGTGTATCTGACATAGAGAATTCCTCCTGTTGGTCAGGTTAGTAGCGCCTTTTTGAATGCGCTTACATTAACGTGCTGCCTTTAATCGAATTGTTTCTAGAAACTGTATCGTACCTGAATTTGATTAAGGCGTCAACGATGACGACCTCGTTAGGGGGATTAAACGATAAAAATGATACCATCCTAAACTAATGTTCTAGTTATGAGAAAGTTTTCCCGTGATTTCCACGGGGATTTCACGATTGCTTGTTAAACTGATACCTAATTTAGAGCATAAGGAGTCGTTATTAGTATGCGGACAAACCAGATTACCAAGGGGATCTTTTTAGCGTTGATTGCCAGCGCCATGTGGGGCATCTCTGGCACCGTGTTACAGTTTATTTCTCAAGACCAGCAGTTACCGGCAGATTGGTTCTTATCAGCCCGAACGCTGGGCGCCGGCGTGATCCTGATTGGGGTGGCGCTCATTAAGGAACGGGGCGCAACTTTTGCACTGTTTCGACAACCGCGCCTGATTGGTTGGCTAGTTGCCTACGCCGTTTTCGGTTTGATGGCGAACTTAATGACGTTTTATCTGTCAGTTCAGACCGGGACCGCGGCAGCTGCCACGATTCTTCAGTATTTGAGCCCGTTATTTATCGTGATCGGTAGTTTGTTGTTTAAACGAGAATGGCCGCTACGTAGCGACTTGATTGCGTTTATCGTGTCGGCATTGGGCGTGTTTTTGGCAATTACTAAGGGCGATGTGTCACAACTCGCGATTCCGATGAACGCACTATTGTGGGGCATTGGTTCTGGTTTGACCGCAGCCCTTTACGTGGTATTACCCCGAGCAATCGTTAAAGCAGGGGTTTCGCCAATTGTGATCCTCGGTTGGGGCACGTTGATTGCCGGCGTGCTGTTTAATAGTTACCGACCAGTTTGGCACGATGCTCCCCAAGTGACGTTAAGTTTGGTAGCCTCAATGGGGACAGTGATCATCGTTGGAACGATTTTACCGTTCTGTTTATTGCTGTACAGTGCCCAATTTGCGCCGTCGGATGTGATTAGTATCTTAGACGCCGCGCAACCGGTGGTGACCTTTGTGTTAAGCGTCCTCTTCTTGGGCCTGCAATTAAGTTGGGTGGAAGCGTTAGGCGCCGTTTTGGTTGTGGTGGCGATTTATTTATTACAACGTGGTCGTCGAGCGCCAGAACAACTGCCAACCGTGGAACAAGTCGGACGTTAACTGTCGGCTAAAAATTAAAATAAAATTTGAATGTTGACAAACTCTTAATAAATCCTTTATAATAGGCAACAACAAAAAACGAGGGAGTGCTGACAATGTCAATTCAAAATCACAGTAATGTAACGCAGCGATTTAGCTTCTTCTTTAACAAGCCTGGCGATCGACCAGTAAGTTAGAGAAGTTGCCTTTTGACATGGTAGACTCTTAACTGATTGGAAAGATGGCTAGGCGGAACGCTTCGGCTGTCTTTCCGGTGAATAAACGCACCGGTGGACTATTCCCCGGTGCGTTTTTATTTTCTGAAAATAATGTATGAGATATGGGGAAGGAAGAAATAATTATGGAAAATACGGCAATTAACCGGTTGGTCGGGCGACTGACCAAGAAAGAAACACTTGACCGCTACTTGGATAAGGATAGTCGGTTGACGAAGACGATGGACGCAAAGGACTTACTGTTACTCGGGGTTGGGACGGTTATCGGAACCGGGATCTTTATCTTACCCGGGACGGTTGCTGCGTTGTACAGTGGCCCTGGCATCGTGATGTCCTTCGTGATGGCAGCGTTGGTTTGTGCAACGGCCGCAATGTGTTACGCGGAGTTCTCATCAGCCTTACCAGTTGCTGGGAGCGCGTATTCATACGGCAACATCGTCTTCGGCGAATTCATTGGCTGGGTCATTGGTTGGGCTTTGATTTTGGAATACATGTTGTCGGTGGCCGCCGTTTCAACGGGTTGGTCGGCTTACCTAGTATCGTTCTTAAAGGGCATGGGGATCACGGTGCCTAAGGCAATTACGGGGAGTTTTGACCCAGCTCACGGTACTTATATCAACATTTTTGCGATCGTGATCGTTTTAGCGATTGCCTTACTGTTAACGCAAGGGGTTAAGACGTCAACACGGATCAACAATATTATCGTTGTTGCTAAAATTGTCATTATTCTATTGTTCGTTGTTGTGGGGATGTTCTACGTTAAGCCAAGCAACTGGTCACCATTTGCCCCATACGGCTCACACGGTATCATGCGTGGCGCTTCATTGGTGTTCTACGCTTACCTTGGATTTGATTGTGTGTCAGCTTCAGCCGCTGAAGTGAAAAATCCTCGCAAGAACATGCCAATTGGGATTATCGGTACGTTGATTATTTGTACCTTGCTTTACATGGCCGTGGCCGCAGTATTGACTGGAATGGTTTCTTACACCAAGTTAAACGTGGCTGCCCCAGTTTCGTATGCTTTACAGTTAGTTAACCAAAACTGGGTTGCCGGTATCATTTCAATCGGGGCCTTAGCCGGGATGTTCACGATGATGCTTTCCATGATTTACAGTTCATCACGGTTGATTTACTCAATTGGCCGGGACGGGTTGTTACCAAAGGGCCTTGGTAAAGTTGAAGCTAAGCACCAAGTACCAAGTCACAGTTTAGCTGCCGTTACCATTGTCATTGCCATCATGGGTGGGTTAGTTTCCCTCGATCGGTTAACGCAATTAGTTAACATCGGGACGTTGATCGCCTTCACCATGATGTCGATTGGGGTCTTACCACTTCGGAAACGCAAAGACATTGAAAACAAAGGCTTCAAAGTTCCACTGTACCCAGTATTGCCAATCATCTCTGCCGGTCTGTGCATCTGGATGTTGATCCAATTGCCGGCTGAAACTTGGATCGTGTCATTGATCTGGTTTGCACTTGGCGTAATCTTGTACGCTAGTTATGGCGTTTGGCACAGTCAACTTCGAAATCGTTAATGATAAAAGCGCAACTGTCGAGTGACGGTTGCGCTTTTTTGTTGTCGTTTGTGTCCAGTGACAGTGTGCGGAGCGAGACGGGTTGAGAGCGGTGTGTAGGGGCACTTCGGTGAAAGCGCCCGGCCCTGGCGGTTTTATCGAAGTGCCCCTACATGCAGCTCTCTGTCTCGCGCAGCACCATTCGGCGTGGTGGCCAGAAAGCACGTAGTTGACAAGTTTCTACAACTTCAGGAACCCTGAAAATAACAGTTTAAGTGGCGCCGAATTTTGTAGCCTGAGAGCGCCGGTTTTCGTGCGGCTTTGGCGGGCGAAGCGATGACAAACAGCCGACACCCAAATCGCACCCAACACTTACGCTGGACACAAGCGACAGCCCAAAAACGGACCTAGCAATCTGCTAAGTCCGTTTTGCTTACTGCATTGGCTGAGCACTTGGCCCACCGGTACCGGCGCCGGTTGTCGTACCAGTTGTATTGTAACCACCAGCTTCAGTAGTGGTCGTTGTGGTATCAGTTGACGTTGAATCGCTCGTGTACAGCGTATAGGTTGGATTATCGCCAGACCAGTCGAAACCGGCGGCGGTATTGAGTTTATTTAACTTTGTGTTGGTGTTGCTGAGGGTTTCTTGGGCGAGTCCGAGTTCACTACGGAGTTGGTTGGAGACTTTTTGAAGTTCCTTGGTCGTTGGTACTTGGTAGGATTCTTCGTTGATGTAGACCCCGACACCTTGAAGCGTATATTTCTTGATGTTCTTAGTAGCGGCTTGATCATCGGTCGCCAGCTTCAACATATCGCTGAAGGAGAGGTTGGTGCGCATGTTATTAGAAACTAACTTCAGTAGTTTTTTATAGAGGCTGACTGATTTCTTGGCATTGACCTTTTTAATGATGGCCTGAATGACTTGTTGTTGCCGCTTTTGACGGCCGTAGTCACCGTTGGGATCTTCGTAACGCATCCGGGCGAAGGCTAGTGCTTGCTTACCGTTCAAATGCGCCTTGCCTTTTTTGAAGGACATGTGGGTGTGCGAGTCCGTCCACGAGAATGGCACGGTGACGTCGATACCACCCAACGCGTTCACGATTTTACGTAAGCCACCCATATTGATCGTAACGTAGTAGTTGATGGGAATGTTTAAGAGCTTTTCAACGGTTTTCATTGCAGTACCCGCGCCGCCAACGGTGTACGCAGCGTTGATTTTTTGGGTGCTGGACGAACTGCTGCTGGTAGCTGATATCTTGGCGAGGGTATCCCGCGGAATGCTGGTCATGGTCGTTTTTTGCGTCTTAGGATTGATGGTGACGACGATCATGGTATCTGAGCGACCAGTATCGGTTCGCCCAAATGCGCCGGTATCTGTCCCCAGCAGTAAAATGCTGATGGGTTTGGTACTAGTTATTGTGGTTTTATGCGTTTGATTAACGGCTGAATAGGTTTTATCCAGACTATTTTTGGTTTGCACGTACATGTACGTTGCGCTAGCGCCACCCACCGCGAGGATGAGGAAGAACACCCATGCGAAAAAGACTTTAACTCG
Organism: Secundilactobacillus muriivasis; assembly: GCF_054785195.1. NCBI lineage: Bacteria > Bacillati > Bacillota > Bacilli > Lactobacillales > Lactobacillaceae > Secundilactobacillus > Secundilactobacillus muriivasis. The sequence goes on from NZ_BAABMI010000032.1 coordinate 42,998, forward strand.
GGAACGGCGGGGGCGTTGGTTAGCGTGTTTCGGATACTGATTTTGCATGGAAGAACTCCTTAGGTCAATTTGATAATGGTTCAGTAGGTTTCAATTGTATTTCAAAATAAGGTAACTGTTACAGTAAACCATCAGCAACTTAAACGAGGCTTAACGAACTTAATGAAAATGAAAAAGATGGCGTGGCGAAAACTTATCGTGTGATTCGCGTGGGTTGGCGCGCTATAATGTGTAAGTACGTAGGCGTTAATTTGAAAGGACTGATAGTAGATGACAGTGTTTCGTGCGTTTAGTGACGAACAGATTTTAGATTTCTTACGGGCCCAGGTCCGCGATGGTCAGGTGTTTACTGATACTAAAACCCTGGAGGCGCAATCGTTTAGCCCACATTTAAGTGATGATAGCAGTGGCTTGGCGTTGGCTTACATCGAAGCGGGGTCAACGGCAGATATTCAGGGGGTTATGAAGGCTGCGCGTAAGTTCCACATTTCGGTTATTCCACAAGATCAGTTTACAAGTACTGTGGCTGGGGCCGATGGTTTTGAAGGTAGTTTTATCCTGTCAACTAAGCGGATGAACCAAATTGTTGAAATTAGCCGGGCAGATTCCGTTGCCGTTGTGCAACCAGGCGTTGTGAACGGGGATTTGGATGAAGCGGCTCGTAAAGAGGGTCTATTCTACGCACCAGATCCAGGTTCCAAGCCATTTTCAGGCATTGGTGGAAATGTTGCCACGAACGCTGGTGGGATGAGTACCGTTAAATACGGTGCCACTAAGGACAACGTGTTGGGCTTGAAGGTTGTTTTAGCTGACGGTCGCGAGATCAAACTCGGTGGTCGGACGTTGAAGCAGGCCTTTGGCTACGACTTAACCCAGTTGTTTGTTGGTTCCGAAGGCACGCTTGGCATTATTACCGAAATTACGGTGAAGTTGATGCCAATTCCAATCGGCGAACCAACGATGGGGGTGGCCTTCTTTGACAACATGACCAAGCTAGCTGAAGCCGTTGCTGAAATTCGGATCTCTGGGGTTTACCCAACGATGCTTGAAGCGCTGGATAGCAACACCATTACGGCGTTGGACCGGTATGAAGGCACGCATTTTAGTGAAAACAGTGATGCCATGCTAATCTTTAAGGTCGATAACCGAATTCCGGAAGTGGTCAATAAGCTTGAAGAACTGATGGACAAGCATGGGGCCGCTAACGTGAAGATCACAACGGATGCCAAGGAACAGGCGGGGTTGGAGAAACTGCGCCGTGACATGTTGCCCGCTGTCTTTGCAGGTCAAAACCACATCATGGAAGACATGGCAATGCCACTCTCTAAGCTGGCACCAATGATGGATTACATTCATGATATTGGCGAACGGTTAAACTTGAAGATCTACGTTGCCGGTCATGCTGGTGACGGGAACGTCCACCCAACGATCGTTTGGCCAAAGGAACAAACCGAAACGCCACAGGCCGTTATTGAGGCGCTACAATTTATGTTCCATAAGACGCTAGACCTAGGTGGCACGATTTCTGGTGAACACGCCGTTGGGATGCTGAAGAATCAGTGGAACAACGAAGAACTTGGTGAGGATGTTGATCAGATTCAACATCAGATCAAGGCGTTGTTTGACCCAATGAACCTCTTAAATCCAAAGCGTAAAATTAACTAATTAACGATAAATGAGCGTTCAGTCCGGAGATTTGGGCTGAACGCTTTTTTAGGTCGTGCTATAATAAAGTTAGAAACGTGAAAGCGGTCACAAGGTTGCTTAAACGGGGTTATTTGGTGACTAAAAGTTATATTGAGGTTCTGCTGTTCAAACCGGACAACGGATGCACCTTAGACCGCTAAGATTGCGCAACGTGCGATACCCGATTACAAGGAGGTTCTCATTTATGGCAATTTCTGCAGTTTATAAGGAAGTTAGTGTATTTGGTGACAGTCAGACACTTCAAGCAAACGTGGTGAAGGGGACACGGATTCAACCGTTCTTGCGGTTGCGGTTTGTTGCCGAGACACCGCATTTTATCGAAGATGCGAAGGGCAACCTTCAGTTTTCGGCAGCTTATGAGCAAAAATTTCATCAAGTCATCCGCCAGTTTTTAACGGGCTACGAAAACTACTTCCAAAATGAAGCGGTAGCCGATCGCGATTACGATGCGTTACAGAAAATTGACGACTTCGTGCGGGCGTTGGAAAAGACGCTTCGGGATGAGTTTGAGATTGAAAATGAAGTTGAATTGGATGAAATCCGGCTATTGGGCCAGTGGCCAGTGTACCGCGAACCGGATGAGGCGCCGTTGAAGGCGAAGTTGGCGGAATTTCATTCGTCGGATGAGTCGGATGATTATGATGTGTTTGATTAAGAGTGTGGAACGGGGCGGTTAGAGACTGGAGCATAGCGCACTTTCACCAGAACTCCCGGGCTTTGGGGGTTTTGGTGGAAGTGCGCTATGTGCAAGTCTCTGCCCCGTGGAGCACGTTTCGGCTCGAGGACAGGAAAGCACTGTTGACTAACACGACTGCATGAAAAGGAAAAGACACCATGAAGAAGTCCTACAATTAGGAATTCTTTCATGGTGTCTTTGGGTGTTTTGAGATTAAATAAGTTGTTTAGCGGAGGTACGTTGCTGTCCTCGAGCCGAAACGTGTTCCACAAAACTGAAAGCTGCACCTAAGCTACTCCCGACACAAAGCCGAAACCCACGACTTTCTGTCGAGAGTAACTTAGGCTCCGCTTTCAACCCGTTTTGTTCCACACTCTACTCTAAATCAACACCCCATCACAATGATCCACTTCATGCTGCACGATCTGTGCCGTGAAGTCGCTAAACTCCTGCGTATGTGGTTTGAAGTTTTGATCCAAGTAGTGCAGTTCGATCTTCTTGTAACGGGTCGTTTCACGTTGACCTTCTAAGGATAGGCAGCCTTCAGTTGCTTGGTAGGGACCGCTCTTCTTAGTGATCTCAGGGTTGATCATCGGAATCGACAACATGCCCATTTGAACCACGATGATTCGCTTGTTGCTACCGATCATGTTAGCAGCCATGCCGACACAACGGGCAGTGTTAGCTTTCAAGGTGTCCATCAAGTCAGTGACCACGGCGCCGTCCATCTTAGTTGCCTTAACACTTTTCTTCGATAAAAATGCTTGGCTGTGGTTAATTTGTTTAATCATGTTGGTTGCTCCTCTTTATAAATGAATGCAACCAGTATACCAGATTACGGCAACCAAGTGCGACTAGTTGTCGTTAATTCAATCATGGCATCGCGCCAAAGTTCCTCCACGATTTGGGCAGCAGGCTTGATAGCGTCCACAACACCCACGATTTGACCGGCCATGAAGCTACCGTTCACAACGTCACCGTCAATGGCCTTCGCCAACGAATGATCAGTGAGGGCGGCAATTTTTTCAGGTTCAGCGTGTTGCTGGGTGAGTTCGAGAACTTTTTCAATCATTGGGGTCTTTAAACTCCGAACCCGGTTAGCGCCACTGCCAGTGACCGTCGTATCAGTATCCTTGGCGGCAACAATCAACTTCTTGTAGTAATCGCTGATTGGCGTTTCTTCAGCAGCTAGGAAAACGGTGCCCATTTGAACCCCAGCAGCGCCCATTGCCAAGGCGGCCGCAATCGTTTGGCCGTTGGCGATCCCGCCACCAGCGATAACTGGAATATTGACGGCATTAACGACTTGTGGCACCAGCGTCATGGTGGTTTCGGTGCCGATGTGGCCACCGGATTCCATTCCTTCGGCAACTACGGCAGTTGCGCCAATTTCGGCCATCTTTTGCGCAATTTTAACGTTTGGAATCACCGGAATGACTTTGATCCCAGCGTTGAGCAAACTGTCCATAAAGGGTGCGGGCGTTCCAGCGCCAGTGAAGACAACTGGGACATGGTTGGTAATTAAAACGGGGAGCAGATCGTTGATGTTGGGTTGTTGTAACATCAAGTTGACCCCGAACGGCTTTTTAGTTAAATAACGGAGTTCGCCGAGTTCTTGGCGAAGTGAATCGGGGGTAAACCCAACCGAAGTCAAAACGCCAAGGCCACCAGCGTTGCTAACGGCGGCAACCAGTTCGTGTTTTGAAATGGCGGCCATGGAGCCTTGGATAATGGGGTATTTAATATTAAGTAACTCTGTCAGAGCCATTGTGAGAGACCTCCAGCTTAATTATTGATAACGCTTTCAGTTTGCACTCTTTTGGCTGGACTTGCAACGAATTAGTAGGAGTCGCGCAAATTTGGGTTATGGTTGGGTGAGAATGAAGAACGGGCGCAAAAAAAGATAAGCTTATGACCGGAATTGGCTGGCTTTGAGGGGAGCGGCACAAGATTGTAATAGGATCAGTTAGTCTTTAATCTAAAGCAAAAAAGTCACCTGATTCGGTCCAATGACTGAATCAGGTGACTTTCAAATTATTGCTTTACCGCGCAGCAACCGCTTGTGATTGCATTTGTTGTAATTCACGTTGCTTCCCGCGTTCAGCTAAGTGAACTTCGTGAGTCAGGAAGGCGTGGGTCTTGGCGTTGTAGTTGTGCTTTTGACCTAATTTAACCAGGTAACCGTTGATGTAATCAACTTCGGTTGGCCGGTAGTTATGCATGTCTTGGTACATTGAAGGGTAGTGGAGTGGGTTGGCCACTTTTGAGACGTAGTTGACGCTGTCCAACTCTTCTTGACGGGTGTTGATCATCTGGATGCCGTCGCGTTCACAAACGTCGTAGGCTTCATCGATCAACTGACGACTCATCTCATCGGCGCCTTCGTAATCGGCAAATTCACCCATGGTCATTTCAAACATGGTGCAAAGAGTGTTCACCACGGAGTTGAAGACGACTTTGGCGAGTAACGTGCCACGGAAGTTAGTCGTCAAGTTTGGATGGAATTGGGCCTTATCCAATTCAGCGACTAAGCGGTGAGTGAAGTCGTCAGGCTTTTCGGTGTAGTTGGCGAGGTTCATGGTCCCGGCGCCACGCTTGCCGATAAAGTCAACGTCAGCAGGCCCGTTCAAAACGGTGGCAACCAATGCAGTCCCAGCGATAACTTTTTCGGGTTTGAAATACTGGAGGAGCTTTTCAACGTGGCCCATCCCGTTCATGCAGGTGAAGGCGTATTGATTTGGTTTGAAGAAGTGTGCGCAGCGCTTTAACATGTCAGCCAATTGCATTTGCTTCAAGAAGAAGATGTAGCAGTCTGGATCGCCCTTGTAGTCTTCTGGGTAATAGACGTTCACCGGAACGAGGTGCTTATCTTCGTGATCACGTGACACGTAGACGCCACCTTGTTCGTGCATCTTTTCAACGTTTGGTTCCCAACCATCAACGAAATCGACTTCATTCCCAGCATCCTGCAACAAAACTCCGTAACGTAACCCCATGGCACCTGCTCCAACAACTGTAAACTTCATAATTAACGACTTCCTTATAGTATGTATTTTGAAAGCAAAAAAGCCCTTTAGGCCATCTGACCTAAAGGGCACGTATGCGTTACCACCTTTATGTTTGCTAGCCATCACTGACTAACACTTACGATCTGCCAACACAGACCCAGATTGATATCGGAGGATGACTCCGCCTGCGGTTACTAGGAAATTTATCCGTTCACTGGAGGGGCTTTGAGGTGATCTAGTAGTCGATTGTCCGCTTTCACCAACCCGGACTCGCTGAAGGGGGACTACCTGTGTCCTCATAAACGCTATTGCTTATCAAGTTGACTCTATCCTAGCACGAAAATGAAAAATGTCAAATGCATTCGCCATTTTATTTTAATTTATTCCTCATTTTAATTTAAGCAGATTCGGAAAGGTGGAGTTGAGTGACCACTGCGTCAACTAATGGCACTGAGTTGGTGAGTTGGTTAACGGGGGACCAAGTTTTCTGATTTGTACTAATAGCGTCCGTTTTAGCGTAAATCGTGCGCTGATTGAAACAACATTGTAATTCCGGTTCATCAGTGGGTAAACAGCAGACGTTAATGCCACGTTGGATAGCGGTTAACAGTAGCGCTTGTAAAGGCGCGGAAAGCCGACTTAACAGGTGATTGTTAGTCGGGGCTGATTTGAACCAGGCGGCATGTTGGGTGGCAAGCGTGATAGCCAGCTGTTTTTGAGTGCTTGCTTGGCTAAGACGGTAAAGTTGCCCACTAATGGTGAGTTGAGGATCAGCGAGGGCTGCCGCTGCGTTATTGAGCGCGGGTAAACAGGCGGTCAGGTGAAGTTGCTGACACATGTTGCGCATGCCAGCCAATAGTCGCTGACCTTCTGCTTGAGCAGCAGTTGTGGTTAGCGGATTTTCGAGGGCCACTTGCTCGTTGAGCTGGTCGCCCTGTTGCACCCATTGGTCAGCTGGCGCTTGTTCATCGGTCCAAAGCAGATACAACATGAAGGTCGTTAAAAAGTTGATTTCGTCAGGACTGACGCCATAGGGAGCGAAGGGGTTGATGTCAAGGTTACGTAATTCAATGTACCGAACGCCATTTTGGTGTAAGTCACTGACTTGGTGACCACCCCGAAAGCGAACGGGGGCGTAAAATTCCTTTTCTTTTGACAACTGACCGTTCGCAACTAAGTCAGTTAAATCGTTGAGGTAGTGCGGCAGGTCTTGATAAGAGACCCGGACATCAGCGTGATTCGTATAGCCAAAGTGACTATTGCGGATGCTGCGAACAGGTTCTTGCGGCCGTTCGTTGGCGGTAAAGTACCCTGATTCACTAGTTGGCGTTGCCCCGAAGAGGTAGGTGATCAGCCAACGATAACGCAGGTAGTTTCGAGTCACTTTGAAATAGAGCTTGGTCTTGAAAGTGGTCAAATCGGCAGTTTCAGTTTGCGCGTCAAACAGGGCAGTGACGAGTTCTGGCGCAAATTCAAAGTTAAAGTGAATGCCAGAAACCATCTGTTTGCGGTGACCATAACGCTGAGCCAAGCCTTCGCGGTAGGCGACATCAGCCGGATCGGCGAGTTTGGCGATGGTGATATCGGTTTCATTGTCTGGTAACTTGGGCGGCATGCTCAGTGGCCAGAGACGTTCATTAGCCGTGAGGTTTTGATAGGTCACGTGGTGGATCAGACTTAGCCAATCAAATAGTTCGCTAACACTGGTGGCGACCGGCGTGATGAGTTCGAGTTGCGACTCCGCAAAGTCGGTTTGGATGAAAGGGTGGTATGAACGGTCACCCAAAGTATGCGGATGATCAGTATGAGCGAGTTCACCGTCTGGCGTGATTCGTTGTGCTTCGCGTTCGATTCCTAAGCGAAAGTGTTGAAGCACTGGTGTGGTCGCCTGTGCGCGTAATGCTGATTGAAAGTCCAAAGCAAAACCTCCTCGGAGAAGCCGTGTTTTTGGCACGGTTTAAGTTAATTCATGATAGCTTGATTTGCGGTCATTTTCAATCGGTTTTTGGCAATTTAATTGTATTCGTATTTTTGTAACGCACTTATGCTTGTGTCCAGCGTAAGTGTGCGGAGCGAGGCGGTCAGAAGGCGGCGTGTAACGGGCTCTAAGGTAAACTACCGGGTTTTGGTAGTTTGGCTTAGAGCCCGTTACACATAGCCTTTTGCCTCGCGCAGCACCATTCGGCGTGGTGGCCAGAAAGCGCGTGGTTGACAAGTTCTTACAATGACAGGAACCCTAGAAATAACAGTTTAAGTGGCGCCGAATTTTGTAGCCAGAGAGCGCCGGTTCACGTGCGGCTTTGGCGAGCGAAGCGACGACAGACAGCCGACACCCAAATTGCACCCAAATTGCACCCAAATTGCACCCAACACTTACTCTGTACACAAGCGACAGTAAACAAAAACACCCCTCGCAACAGCGAAGGGCGTTTCAATAGTTAATCAAATTAATTTACAATTGCATTTAAAATCAGAACGCAAATCAACCCGACCACGGAAAGGACCGTTTCCAGCACCGTCCAGATGGCTAAGGTTTGCTTGACCGTTAAGTCGAAGTACTCTTGGAACATCCAGAACCCGGCATCGTTAACGTGTGATGCAGCAACGGAACCGGCACCGATGGCGAGCACTAACATGGCTGGATCAGCGTGAGTAGCGATCATTAATGGGGTTACCAGACCAGCAGCGGTCATACTTGCGACAGCAGCTGAACCAAGGGCAATCCGCAACACAACGGCGATTAACCAAGCGAGGATCAGTGGTGAGAGGTTAACACCAGCAACTAAGTGTTGGATGGCGTCACCGACACCACCGTCTAGCAACACTTGTTTAAAGGCAGAACCACCACTGATGATCATCAACAGCATGGCGATTGACTTGATTGATTCAGTCAACGCATCACCAATTTGTTTCATACTGCGCTTTTGGTGAATCCCCATTGACCAGATGGCAAACAGCAGGGAAACCAGCATGGCAACGACGGGACTCCCAATCATTGACATATAGGCGTTAAATCCGTGTTTGGCCGCGCTGGCATTCGCGCCAGTCACCACCAGTTGGTAAATCGTAGCAGCACCCATGAAAATCACGGGGAAGAGGGAAGTTAAAATTGAAATCCCGAACTTAGGCGTATCTTCAAGGTTGAACTGCTTGATTTCACCAAAGGCTGGCAGTTCTTTTTTATAGCCAAATGCTTCTGGGGCGTAGCGTTGCGCCAACTTCGTGAACAATGGACCAGCCACGATCACGGTTGGAATAGCCACGATGATCCCGTAAAGCAGAACTTGACCAATGTTAGCACTTAAAGCCGTTGCAACAGCCGTTGGTGCTGGTTGTGGTGGCAAAAAGGCTTGGGTCGTCGACAGTGCGGCAACCATTGGCAAGCCAAGGTATAGGAACGGCACGCCGGCTTCGAGGGCAATCGAGAAAACGATTGGGGTTAACAGCACTAACCCAACTTCGAAGAACATGGACATCCCGATGATAAAGGATGCGACCACAATGGCGAGTTGAAGCCGTTTCTTACCAAAGAAGCCAATCAGGGTTTGGGAGATCCGGTAAGATCCACCAGCTTCTGAAACCAGACGACCGATCATGGCCCCGAACCCGAAGACAATGGCGAGTTCACCCATTGAGTTCCCGATCCCTTTGGTAATGGTATCGGCGATATTATATGGGTTCATCCCTAATCCCAAGGCAACTAAAACGGCCGTGGTGATCAAGGCAACGAACGTGTTTAATTTAACACGAATGATTAGGAATAACAGAATGGCAATCCCTAATGCCAAAACGATAAATTGCAAAATCTCTCCTCATTTCTCTTACGCTTTTAGATACAGTTATGCAGTTGTAAAAAAAGCTAACAAAAGCATTGTAATTAAAAGTAATGAAACATTCAAGTAAAAATGAAAAATATTTTCACTAAAGAAAGCTAAACTGGTAATTTTTTTCATGAAAACGATAACATAATCGAACGATTGATTATGTTTCCATTAATACCCGCTGTTTTATACATTTTAGCGCATACTAAATATAAGCGCTTTCATTTTTCGCATTCGCCGGGTATACTGAACCTACACATTGGAAAGGACTGATTAACCATGACAAGCTTTGCACCGCGTGATCCACAGCAAGATATTTTATTGGCGCCAGAAAATAGCGTATTTGTGATTATTGATTACCAACCAACTCAGATTACGTCAATCGGGTCGATGGACCGGCATTTATTGATTCAAAATATTATTGCGACGACCAAGTTAATGCGCGATTTTAATGTACCGATCGTGCTATCTACCGTGAACGTGGGGACCGGTCGTAATAAGGACACGATTCCGGAATTAAAAGCGGTGTTAGGGGACACGCCATCGTTGGATCGAACAACGATCAATGCGTGGGAGGATCAGGAATTCAACCAAGTCGTTAAACAGTTAGGCCGTAAAAACATCATTATGACGGCACTATGGACGGAAGCCTGCTTAACTTTCCCAGCGCTGGATGCACTGAGTGAGGGCTACAACGTATACCCAGTGGTGGATGCGGTGGGCGGCACCAGTGTGGATGCCCATGAAGCAGCGCTCCGCCGAGTAGAACAGGCCGGTGCAAGGCTAACCTCGTACGCCCAATTAGCGTGTGAATTGCAACGGGATTGGAATCGGCATGAAACCGTTGGGAAGTTTGTGGAGAATATGAAGGCGACGGGGAAGTTTTTGGAGTTGTAGAGCGATAAAAGAAGCGCTTAAAAGGTGAAATATAAGGGCGTCTCAAGTAAAGCTACCGGGCTTTGGTAGCTTTACTTGGGACGCCCTTATATGCAACCTTTTGCTTCTTTTATCGCGTTTCGGCGTGGCAGCCAGAAAGAAATCAAGTGGCCAAGCATAACAAAGTCCAAGAACCCCAAGAAGTAACAGTTACCCCCCAAGCCGAAACAAACGTAATCGCAAAGCACGTCGCCAACATTTCTCGATGACCTAAATCCACTTACTTGGGACGCCCTTATATGCAACCTTTTGCTTCTTTTATCGCGTTTCGGCGTGGTAGCCAGAAAGGAACCAAGTGGCCAAGCATAACAAACTTCAAGAACCCCAAGAAGTAGCAGTCACCCCAAGCCGAAACAAACGTAATCGCAAAGCACGTCGCCAACATTTCTCGATGACCTGATTCCACTTAGCTTGAGGCGCCTTATATGCAACCTTTTGCTTCTTTTATCGCGTTTCGGCGTGGCAGCCAGAAGGAACAAAGCGGCCAAATATAACAAAGTCCAAGAACCCCAAGAAGTAATAGTTACCCCCAAGCCGAAACAAACGTAATCGCAAAACACGTCGCTAATTGTTCTTTGTCTAGGAATGCCAACACAAAAAACGGCACCATCTCAAACAAGAGATAGTACCGTATGGTGTGCATCCATCAAGCTCAATTAAAAATCGCATAAAATAAAATCGGAAAAAACGGCGCCAAAATCAAATTAGCCACCTTGATCTGAGTCAGTTTCAGCATGTTCAACCCAATCATCAAGATGAGCAACGAGCCCACACAGGTCATTTCATCAATTACGGTTTGTGTAAAGACGCCGGCCACCGTGTTGGCCAACAGTGTCAAAATCGCTTCGTAACCAAATACCGGAACGGCCGCAAAGCAAACGCCAATACCCATGGTGGACCCCAGCACGAGAACGAAAATGCCGTCAATCATGGATTTGGTAAACAAAACACTGTTATTACCAGACATCCCGCTTTGAAGTGAACCGACAATTCCCATCGCACCAACGCAAACGAAGAGGGTGGCGGTAACGAAGCCATCGGCAATCCGGGCTTCACTCCCCATATTCAACGTTCGTTCCAGCCATGCACCTAGTCGGGTAAATTGGCGATCGAAGTCAACGAGTTCACCTAAAATGGCACCGAAGACGAGGGAGAGCACAACGTAAACGGTATTGTGGCCCTTTAACGACCCCGAGATACCGACGTATAGAACAGTAACGCCGAGCGCCTGCATCACCAGTAGTTTCATTCGTTCTGGAATGCCGCGCTTAAAAAGCAGGCCAATTAGCCCGCCAATGCCAACGGCAAGACCGTTAGCAACTGCACCGATAATCATCATGATATGTAAGTCCTTTCGATTGTGGATCAAATATGTATGTTTCCCATTTTAATGGGAATTTGGTAGTGGCGCAAGTTTAGTTGGCAGTAAACGACTGAGCAAAATACACCAGAAATCTTTTGCAGTTTGGTATAATTATAAAGTAACGAATTGTTAGTCACTGTCAGTCAATACTGGAGGTAAAGGGAATGGCTCAATATAAGAAGACGAAAGCACAACTCAATCAGTTAATTGCCGATTTAAGTCAGCTACAAGTCAACATTCAGCAGATCCACTGGTACATGCGTGGGTCGCAGTTCTTTAAACTCCATCCGTTAATGGATGATTACAATGACGCACTAGCCAACCAATTAGATGAAATCGCAGAACGTTTAATTGCCATCGGTGGCGCACCGCTCTCGACCACCCATGAATTTATCGAAAATACGGGTCTGCCGGATGAAAAGGTGACCTGGGACCAATACAGCCTGAAACAGTATATGGAACGTTTAGACACGCAATTTAAGTATCTGAGCGACCAGTATCAAAAGGGCATTGAAATCACAGATGAAGAAAAGGACTTCTCAACGCAAGACCTGTTGATCGAATGTCATACGTTGATTGATAAGTATATCTGGATGATTTCTGCATATTTAGGACGGGGTGCTCAAGATTAGAGAGTGTGGAACAAAACGGGTTGAAAGCGGAGCCTAAGTTACTCCCGACAGAAAGGCGTGGTTTTCGGCTTTGTGTTGGGAGTAACTTAGGTGCAGCTTTCAGTTTTGTGGAACACGTTTAGTCTCAAGGACAGTAACGCGCAGCATGCGAAACAACACGTTTATGCTCAAGGACAACAACCCTCAACGCAATATTAAAGTCAAAATAGCCACCGGGCAATCACTTTCGATTACCTGGTGGCTATTTTTAGTTGGCAAAAACTACCGATATAACGCATTAATGCGCTTAGTTGTGCTTGACCCATAAACCAATCGCTGAACGTGTTCCGCAATCGTGGCAATGCGGGGAAAGCCACTAAAGCCACTTTGCTGATGTCCGTGAGTCATGACGACTAGAATGTATTGCTGGCCATTCGGCAGAGTGACGATCCCAGCATCGTTATTGGTGTCGGCGTAAAAGCCCACCTTATCGCGAACTTGAGTGCCAGACTTGGCATTTTGAACCCCAGTCGGGATCCCCGTGCGATAGATTTGTTGATGCATGAGGGTTAAGAGTAGTTTTCGGTCTTTTGTGTTACTAAACGCACCTTGGCCAGTTTGGAGGTCGTATAATGCGCCAGCAAGGCTAGCCGCTGTTGTTTGGGAATTTTGCCCGGCAATAAAGGTCGGGTTGTACCAGCCCTGTTGGGCAATAAATTGATTCAGGGTTGGCAATCCCCAAGAATCTAGATAGTCTTCTGAAAAATCATTATCACTGTTAACGATCATGCGGTGAAAGCCGTCAACGTTGCTGGCGGTCCAAGTGAAATTACCAAGCTTTTCTTCGTGGAAAACGAAGGCGGCCATGAAGAGTTTATATGTACTGGCTGAAATTTCGGGTGTGTGGGCGTTAGCGCTGGCATGAAGACTGCCGGCTTTGTAGAAGTCAGCAGAACTGCTTTTGGCAGCCGGACTGCCGGATTTGGCGCCTAAATTATAAAAGTAAACGCTAGCAGTTTTATCAGCGGTGACTTGGTTTAAATACCGTTGCAGGCGCAACCGAGTTCGCTTTTGTTCCTGCCGAACGTTGCGCGCTCGTGCCGCCGGTGAAATGGATTGACTAGCCTGTTCGGCTGAATGGGCTGAAAGTGAGTGGTGGGTTAAGCCAATTCCAATCAAGAGAATTACGGTCAGTACCGCAATAACCTTAATTCGATTACGAATGCCGTGGGGAAGAGATTGATACTGCTTCAACATAGTGCGCGCCTTCTTCAATGAGTGGAATGATACCATTATAACTTATTCAGAGCGGTTTCGGCTACGGCTTTGGACCGGAATCACGACTCAAAAATACCGAAAAAATCCAATTTTAGTTATAAAATCATCACACCTCTTCGCTAAACTAAAGTTAACGATAGTCGAACGACAACGAATAGGGAGGCGAACACGATGATGAACAAGTGGCAAGTAATTGTTGGTGGCGTCCTTTTGGTGATGATGGGGAGTGTGATTTGGCAGCAACCGTTTCAAGGTAACGGACGAGTGCCAGAACAAGCCCTTGTTCAGCGCTTAGATCGTGATGCCATGATGACGGCGGTCAAGCAGCCGCTAATACAGATTCCTGAAACGGAGACGCCAAAGGCGGTTTCCGTTCAACCTGAGACCAAGAAGCAGACGGCGGTGGTGCAACTATGGCCGGCAGTTTTGGGATTGGTGGGGGTTGGGTTGTTGTTTAGGCGGTTTAAGCGGTAGGGGGAAGAAATGGGCGGACAAGCAAACAAGCGGCAACCTCGGGTGGGAGGTTGCCGCTTGTTTGGGTGGTGACTTTTTTTGATGTTAAAGAGTAGTGCATTGCTGTCCTCGAGCCTAAACGTGTTCCACAAAGCAGAGACTTGCACATAAGCGGCTCTCACCACAATCCTCAAAGCCCGAGGATTCTGGCGAGAGCCGCTTATGCTCCAGTCTCTAAACGCCTTGTTCCACACTCTCTACCGAACTGGGCAAGCACCGCCAATGCAATCTGATTGGTCGATCAAGTCGAGGTCCTTTTGATCCATGGTTGCCATTGAATCGTAAACGGCGTGGACGTCGTTTGTGATTTGGCCACGGCGTGCTTCGTAAACGTCCTTGGTGATTGGTTCCTTAGGCGCTTGCTTGAAGTCGCTGCCGCTGTATGGCAACAGAGAAGTCGACTTGATGCTGAACCGGTATTGCTTCATCAGGTCAGCGATTTGGTCGCCTTCTTCTGGTTGGAAGGTGATCGTGCAACTAACGGCGTTGTCTGACCAGTATTTTTGTAAGAAGGCTTGGGTTGCGAATTGTTCCGCAATTGAAACGTTACCAGCTGAGGCGAATTGATCGCTATCAGCATGGGCAGCGCGAACTGGGAATTCAACGCAAACCGTGTTCTTCGTGTAAACGTCAGGTTCCATCTTGTAGCCACAAAGTTGCAATGCTGGCAACAATGGGTCAGTGTCTTGGAACCGGATCCGTTGGATAAGGTAACCAGCATAGTGGAAGTGCATCCCTTCGGAAACACCAGCTAATTTAGCAACGGTCCCTGAAGGCTTAACGGTCGTGTGCTTAACTGAAGGTGCGCAACCCAAAGTAGCTGAGTAGGCGTTATCAGCGTCAACGATGGCGTGGTAGATGTTGTCAAACTTAGCCACAACGCGTTCGTCGTAAACAGGTTCCTTGATGGCTTCGTGCGTTTCAGGGTCGATGCCGTCCTTGAAGCCGAGCACAACGCGGTTGCCAAATTCCTTTAAGATCCAGTCTTGAATCCCAGACATTGAGATCCCGATCCGGTGGTTCTTTTTGATGACGTTACGAGAAACTTCCCAGTCGTAGTTGCTGAAAGTGACCCGCTTCGTGTAACGCGTCCCTAAACCAAAAGCGTCTTCAAGGTCAAAGCCTTGTTCCGTTGCAACGGATGGGAAGACTTCAAAGAGGTTACATGGTTCACCGTTATCAAGTGAGATTTCGCCACAAGGGTTGGTACCTTCAACGGCGCCGTCAATGTTTTCTTGACGACCGTCAACTAAACGACCAAAGTGCTTAGACAATTCCAAGTTAACGATCCCAGGTTCACCATTGTGCATGATTGAATCAGCAACAGCGGTGTAATCTGCCTTCTTCGTATCAACAGCAACACTGTTGTTAGAAGCCCAACGGTGGTGGTAAAGCTTGTCTTGGTCTTGCTTCATAGTGATGAAGGCGTCATCATCGCTAGAACCTAAAGCAAGTTCAGCAGAACGACGCACGTTCCCAGCAACGACCGTCTTACCAATCAAGTTACCTAAGTCAGTGCAGTCAACAGAAGTTAACTTTTGTCCAACCCGAGCATCAAGTAATTTGTTGGTATCAAATAACATTTCAATCAATGGCATTGGACCTGAAGCAGTCCCACCGAAGCCCTTGATCTTGGCACCCTTTGGCCGGATGTCGCTCATATCAAGGATCAAGTTTGATTCGTGATCGGGGTTTGTGCTGTTAAAATGCATATCAACTAAGTTCGCATTGGCTAAGATCCAGCCTTCACGGGTATCAGGAAGCTTGTAGTAACGACCTTCGTCAAGTGAGTGTTCAGCTAACCATTGTTGCTTGTCAGTGGCACCCAATGCGATTGAATCCGTATATGAGTCGCTCTTTTCGTCGATTAGGATCGTCAAGTTAACGTTGTCGTCAACCATTGGGATCTGCTTAACGTTGTCTTGAACAACGGAGAAGCCGACGCCGCCACCCTTCATTAATTGGTCAAACATGAATGAGAAGGGCATTGAAACGGCCACTTGGTCTTGATCCAAGTAGTCGGGCATGATGTGGCTGTCACCGTATGGTTGAGGGCGCACAGCAATAAACCAACAGTTGTTCAGGGCGTCACCGTTACGATCTTGGTACTTTGAACCAGAGATCCAAAGGTTCCGACCAGATGGCGTTGCAGACAAACTGTAAACTAATTTAAACAGCTTTTGCGCTTCGTCTTCAAGTTCGGTGACGACTTCAGGATCAATGTGATCTTCGTGTAAGCGGGGATCTAAGTTGATGTTACCTTCAATCACTCGTTTAACGGTTTCGTCCCAGTTTTCGTGACGGTTTTCTTCGTCGATCCAGCGGGCGTATGTACGTTTGTAAGTAACCCAACCGAGTTCACCCCAGTGAGGAGTGATTTCGTCTTTCACTTGTTCGATAAATTCTGATGATAGCGTAATTAATTTGGATGATGTAACTTGCATGCCGATGTCCTCCTCGTTTTGTGTTTCAATACAATATATAGTATCGTCACTCGGAGAAAATATCAACATATAGTATTTGGACAGTCGTTTTGATAACCGATTTCAACGCCAGCGTAGCATGGTTTTTCGTGATTTAAAATTTTTTTATTCGGTCATTTGGCAAGAAATGGTTGACTTTTTAGCCTGTCAGCATTGGCCAAATTTTGGCCGCTGTTAGCTGTTAAGCAAGTACAGGCTAATCACAGCGAGGATAAATCCAAGGCCGTTACGAAGGCTAAATTCTTCGTGGAAGAAAATCAAGCCAATTGGAATTAAAAGCAACGTAATCGCTGCATTGACCGTAATGGCAGTTGACCCCACGGGGGCACCTGCGCGGTAAGTTAATAAGTAGCCAAGCTCCACAAAGGTGATGGCTAGGCCCATTGTGACCGAGGCCCAGTTAAGCATATGTAGGTTAGTTTGAAGCGAGTGATGCTTGCTGAGCAGGTACATGATCAATGCACCTAGCAGCGCCACGCCATATGTAATACAAAGCGAAAATAGGGGATCCACACGAGATGAAATTCCCCGAGCGGATAATTGATAGGCAGCGTTAGCAATGATCGTTAAAATTAATGGCCATAGATAACTCACCAAGTCGTCCTCCTTAAAAACACAATGTGGTCTATTATACGGTAGAAATTTGGAATGAGAAAGGATGTGTTTCGGTTCACAAGATTTAGATGTGTGAAACATGCGGAGGACACTATATCTGGTGTGGAACAATTTTGGTGTGTGAAGAAAAGTGGTTGGTGGGAGAAAATGATGGCGACTTGGGTGGAACTGATGGTTTCGGGGGATGTACTTTTGAGTTGGTTGAACGTAAGGGTAATGAAAGATTTTGGTTGATTTCGAGACTATTATCTAGCCTAAACCTGCTCCGAAAGGCAGAGAGCTGCACCTAAGCAACTTCCACCGCACTCTAAATTGGTAAGAATCGAATCGGCTTCTTAACTCAAAGGTAATTAAAGCGTTCATTTTCTCTCGAGACTATTACCTAGCCTAAACCTGCTCCGAAAGGCAGAGACCTGCGCCTAAGCAACTTCCACCACAATCCCCAAAACCCGGGGATTATGGTAGAAGTTGCTTAGGCACTGGTCTCTAACCGCCTTTCTCCACACTCTACACAAAAACCCCCCCTCAGCCGGTACTGAGAGGGTGCAACGTGTTATTAATCAATGGTACTAGGAGGAAACGGTCACCTCCTTTCTAGCGACTTATAACGTTAAGTTGAACGAGTTTCTACTATAATAATAGAACTAATATTGGTAAGTGTTCAGTTATAGCGTTATTAGCACTAGAATAACTAGTTAACGAGGTAGGTCAGAACGGTTACTTGAAGTAGGCCGTCTTAAAGTTATAGTTTGCACCAGCTGTGTTGTAAACCAAATCTTTCAGTTTACTGTTCATCAACCAAGGTGCGGATGATTGATACAGTGGGGCGATCCCAGCATCATCTAGCAAGACGTTTTGAGCTTTGACCATGTCGTTCCAACGAGCTTCAGGGTTGCTTGCATCCGTCGTTGATGACGCCTTAATCAACTTATCATATTCTTTGTTTGACCATTGTGATTGGTTACTTGAGTTACCCGTGGTCAAAATGTTCAAGAAGGTGATTGGGTCTGAGAAGTCAGCGAACCAGTCAGATAAGGTGATTTGGAACGAGTGTGACGACTGCTTTGCCAAAACGTTAGCGGATGGCAAGTTGTTGTTAGTGATCTTCAAACCAGGTAAGTTTTTCTGCAAATTGCTTTGCAGGTATTGGGTAACTTGCTTAGTCGAATCATCATCACCGGCTAACAGGGTCAATTTGATTGTCTTGCCGCTCATGCCAAGTTCTTGCAGGCCTTCCTTCCAGAGTTGCTTAGCTTTGGTTGGGTTATATTTAACTGTGGCTGGCATCGTTGCGTCTGCGGTGAAGTCTTTGCCAGTCTTAGGGTTAACGGCCAAACCTTTTGAAACGAAGCTCCCGGTGTTGATTGAACCGTCGTTTAAGACCTTATTGACCAGTGTGTTCCGGTTAACGGCCATTGAGAAGGCTTGACGAATCTTCTTATTCTTGAAAAGTTTCATCTTTTGGTTGAGAGAGAGGTAGTAACATGAACTCTCCATCCGTTCGATGTAGTCGGAGTTACTCTTGAGATTCTTGGCTTGTTGGCCAGAAAGGTTAACCGCGGTTAACTTCTTTTGATTGTATTGGTTGAGACCGGTTTGCTTGTCTTTAACCACTTGGTAGTCAACGCCGTTTAACTTCACGCTCTTCTTATCCCAGTAGTTGTTGTTCTTAACTAACTTCCAGGTGTTACCAGTCCCGTTCCAGCCGGCTAACTTAAACGGCCCGTTGTAAACGAGGCGGTTGCTGCGCGTACCATATTGACTGCCCCATTTTTCAACCACTTTTTGGTCTTGCGGGTAAAATACTGGGAAGCCAAGTAACAGTTTAAAGTAAGGAATTTGCTTTTCAAGGGTAATTTGCAGTTTGTATTTACCCAGCGCTTTAATCCCTAATTTGCTGGCGGCCATCTTATTGTTCATGATGGCATCGGCGTTCTTGATGCCACTGAAGAGGTAACCATATTGAGAACCGGTCTTAGGATTGACAGTCCGCTTCCAAGAATAAACGAAGTCAGCGGCAGTCAATGCATCGCCGTTACTCCACTTGGTGTTCTTGCGGATATTGAAGGTGTAGGTCAACCCATCTTTAGAAACGGTTTCCTTGGTGGCCATTCCGGGTTCAGCCTTACTGTCCTTTCCTAAACGGTACAGCCCTTCGTTCGTGTTGTTTAACGTGTTGAACGTGGCGACCGCGGTTGATTTTGACAGGTCCATGGTACTTAACTGCGCATCTGCGGGCATCGTGACCACCTGTTTACTGCTACTTGAGCTACTCTTGGAACCACAGGCCCCTAACAGTAACGCAATGCTGGCAGCCCCAAGGGTCACGGTGAGCATTCGATTTAATTTCATAAAACAATCCTCCCTAACACAACAAGAATAAAACCAACTAACTTTATAACTAGATTAACACAAAATGAGAAAATGTTAAGAACTTTTTAAATAAAAATTAATCAGATGCATGAAATAACACGTTAATCGGACAAAACAGGTGGTGTTGACGGGTTATTTATTCACTATTCATTTTGAAATGAATATTTTCTAATGAAAATCACACTAAAAAACTTGAAATTAGGCCTGTATTCTACGGGTAAAAACCTTTATGATGTACTTGTAAGCGCTTTATAATATGTTTTTAGAGGTAAGCACTCAATTAAGTAGTGATATAGTCGCTGCTAGAAGGTGAAACACTTTAGAAAGTGGGCTAGCACACTGATTGAGGCCTCAAGGAGGTTAAATGAGATGACACCAGAAATCGGCTGGCTTGATGACCCACAAGTGTTTCGGGTCAATCAATTACCAGCACACAGTGACCACCGATTTTACCAAACTGATGCAGAGCTGACAGCACAAACGAGTCAGTTGGTTCAATCATTGGATGGTCAGTGGCAGTTTAAATTTGCGCAAACGCCAGCGGAACGGCCCGTTGGGTTTGCTGATCCGGATTATAATCGTAGTCAGTTTGGCACGATCACCGTTCCCGGACACATTGAACTTGAAAACTACGGGCAGATTCACTATATCAACACGGTTTATCCGTGGGAGGGTAAGATTTACCGGCGGCCAGCCCATGCACTTGATTCGAAAGATCAAGGAACGGGTATGTTTAGTAACGGCGCGGATAACACGGTTGGCGCCTACGTCACAACGTTTAAGTTGAACCCGGCACTTCAAGGTAAGCGGGTAGTCATTCAATTTGATGGCGTTGAACAAGCGATGTACCTATGGTTAAACGGGCAATTTGTTGGCTACGCTGAGGATAGCTTTTCCCAGTCCGAATTTGACTTGACGCCATACTTAACTGACGGTGAAAACTTATTGGCGGTGGAAGTCTTTAAGCGCAGTACCGCTGCCTTTATTGAGGATCAAGATTTCTTCCGATTTTCTGGTATTTTCCGGTCAGTACGGCTATTAGCCAAACCAGATGTTCACGTGGAGGATATGACGTTGCGGCCTAACGTTTTGGGCGATTTGAAAACGGGTGATTTTAACTTAGCCTTGACGCTTTCCAAGACGGAAGCTGACGTGGATGCGATGGTTAAAGTGACCGTCACCGATCATGAGGATAACGCCGTGTTGACGTTAACGAAACCCGCTGCGGAACACTTACACTTTGACAATGTCTCAGTTGAAAATGTGCACTTATGGGACCATGTTGATCCGTATCTGTATCATTTGCGGATCGAACTGACCCAAGTAGATGACACGACAATTGAACTTGTGCCATACGACTTTGGGTTCCGCCGCTTTGAACTTAAGGATAAGGTAATGCTGCTTAACGGTCACCGGTTAGTGATCAACGGTGTCAACCGGCACGAGTGGAACGCGAAAACCGGTCGTTGTATCAGTCACGCGGATATGGTCGCGGATTTAAAAACCTTTAAAGAAAATAACATTAACGCAGTCCGGACGTGTCACTATCCAGATCAAATCGACTGGTACTACCTCTGTGATCAGGCTGGCATCTACATGATGGCTGAAAATAACCTAGAATCACACGGTAGCTGGCAGAAAATGGGGGCGGTTGAACCGTCCTACAACGTCCCAGGCTCGTTACCCGAATGGCGCGAAGTTGTGTTGGACCGTGCGCGAAGCAACTATGAAACGTTTAAAAATCATACGGCGATCCTCTTCTGGTCGTTAGGAAATGAATCATACGCTGGCGATAACATTGCGGCGATGAACGCCTTCTACAAGGAACACGATGATACCCGTTTGACTCACTATGAAGGGGTCTGCCGCAACCGAGCTTACGAAGATCAGATTTCGGACGTGGAAAGTATGATGTATGCGGCCCCCGCTGATGTTGCGGCTTATCTGGAAAATAATCCGAAGAAGCCGTTTATTGAGTGTGAGTACATGCATGATATGGGTAATTCGTTGGGCGGCATGAAATCGTATAATGACTTGATCGATAAATACCCAATGTACCAAGGCGGTTTTATCTGGGACTTTATCGACCAAGCAATTTCAGTAAAGGATGAAGTCACTGGTCAACCCGTTCTTCGTTACGGCGGGGACTTTGACGACCGGCACTCCGACTATGAATTTTCCGGTGACGGCCTCATGTTTGCGGACCGGACACCAAAGCCAGCTCTTCAGGAGGTGAAATACTACTATGCCAAGCACATCAACTAAGGCGTTACAGATTATCTACGGTGACGCAACTCTGGGACTCCGGGGTACCGATTTTAACTACATTTTCAGTTACGAACGCGGCGGTTTGGAGTCGTTAGTTCAACACGGCAAGGAATGGTTGTACCGCGTACCGAAGCCAACTTTTTGGCGGGCAACCACTGACAACGACCGTGGCAATCACTTTTCGGAACAGGCAGCCCAATGGTTAGCAACGGACGTCTTTTTAAAATGCATCAAGGTCGCCATCAAAGTGGACGATTTGCCAATCGAATTGCCAATTTCACCGGTGAACAACCAGTATACCGATCACGAATTTGCGGACCATGTAACGATTCGGTTTACTTACGAGACAACGACGGTGCCAGCAACGACGGTCAACGTTGATTATCAAGTCGACGGCACCGGTGCAATCAAGGTTCAGGCCCACTATTACGGCATGACGAGTTTGCCGGAACTGCCAGCCTTTGGCCTTCGCTTCATCATGCCAACACCAGCCACTGGATTTGACTACCAAGGTCTGTCAGGCGAAACCTATCCTGATCGAATGGCCGGCGGAATTCCAGGCAAGTACCACGTTGATGGCTTGCCAGTGACGAAGTATCTGGTCCCTCAAGAGTGCGGGATGCACATGGGTACTGACTGGGTTACGGTGACGCGCAACCAGACGTTAAATAACGCGGATCCGTCACACGGTGATTTTCAGTTAACGTTCAGTGCATTACCAAAGCAGCAACTTGCGTTTAGTTGTTTGCCATACACGGCTGAAGAACTTGAAAACGCCACTCACATTGAAGAATTACCACCACTTCGGCGCACGGTTTTGACCCTGTACGGTGCCGTTCGCGGCGTCGGCGGCATCGATAGCTGGGGCGCAGATGTTGAAGAACAGTATCATATCCCATCGCACCGGGATATTACGTTTGGGTTTGAGATTAAGGGTGTCTAGACTAAATGTGGCTCATCGGTCAGCAACTGACTGATGGGTCACGTTTGTGTCCAGCGTAAGTGTTGGGTGTGATTTGGGTGTTGGCTGTTTGTCGTCGCTTCGCTCGCCAAAGCCGCATGAAAACCGGCGCTCTCAGGCTACGAAATTCGGCGTCACTTAAACTGTTATTTCCAGGGTTCCTGAAGTTATAGAAACTTGTCAACCACGCGCTTTCTATCCACCACGCCGAATGGTGCTGCGCGAGACTGAGAGCTGCATGCAAGGCGACATCGGTAAACCCGCCAGACCCGGGCGCCTTCACCGATGTCGCCTTGCACACTGCTCTCAACCCGTCTCGCTCCGCACACTTACGCTGGCCACAAACGTAAGTAAAAAACTTAAAGTATTAGCCTTGACTTAGAGCCTACTCTAACTCATATACTAGAACCATTAGGAGGTTGAAAGTTATGAAATCAGTACAACTTGGCGATACGGCGCTCAGTGCGTCTGCTGTTGCGTTAGGCATCATGCGGATGGTGCGGTTGAACACCGCTGATGCAACGACGGTGTTGGAAAACGTTGTTGGCAACGGGGTTAATTTCATTGATTCTGCTGACATCTACGGCGTTGGCCGCTCAGAAGAAACTTTTGGGGAAGCTTTAAAGCGTTCAGGTATCAACCGAAACGATTTGATTATCCAATCAAAGGGCGGGATCATTTTAGATCCCAACAAGAGTGAGGGTGAAACGGTTTTCGGGCAACGTTACGACTTTTCAAAAGACCACTTGATTGAAGCTGTGGACGGCATTTTGAAGCGGATGCAAATTGATTATCTGGACTTTTTCTTACTTCACCGGCCAGATGCGTTGATGGAACCCGACCAAATTGCCGCAGCGTTTGATGAACTGCAAGCAGCTGGTAAGGTTCGGCACTTTGGGGTCTCAAACTTTAACCCAATGCAGGTTGAACTGGTACAGTCTGCTGTAAGCCAACGACTGATGGTCAACCAACTTCAGTTTGGGGTCATGCACAGTGGCCCAGTCGATTTTGGCTTGCATACCAACATGAGTGATGCTGGTAGTGTGAACCATGATGGTGAGATTCTGGAATACTCGCGGTTGCACAAGATGACGATTCAGGCTTGGTCACCATACCAATACGGGATGTTTGAAGGCCCATTCATCGACAACCCGAAGTTCCCAGAACTCAACGCGAAACTTCAAGAATTAGCAGACGCTAAGGGTGTGACGAAGAACGCCATTGCGACTGCTTGGATCCTCCGTCACCCGGCTAACATGCAGGTGATCTTGGGTTCAATGAACGTGCAACACCTCCAAGAAAGCATTGCCGGGGCCGACGTTGCCTTGACAAAGCAGGAATGGTACGACGTTTACTTGGCAGCGGGGAACACGTTACCTTAATGTTAATGAAATGATGAGATACTAAAATGCAGCAAGTGAATGGCCAGATTGGTCGATTCACTTGCTGCATTTTTTTGAGATTGATGTCGGTTATGGCTGTTAGCTACTTTGCTTAACGCCCTTTTTCACTCGTAACGATTCATCGATCACGATTGGGGCACCAGGAATCTCGCAGTTGCCCGAAACGGCGGCTTCCGTCCCTGCGTCACAAGCAGCGGTGTAGAAGCGAACCTTGTAATCGAGTTTATCGAGGCATTTTTCAGCCTGAGCGATTTGTTTTTTGACGGCGATTTGTTGTTGCTTGAAGATGGCGAGCCGAGTCTCTAACGTGGCGTCGCCCTGCATGGCGAGTTCCACAAATTTGCGAATCTCAGCAAGTTGCATGCCGGTTGCTTTCAGGCAGGTAATCAGATCGATAAAATCGAGGTCGTCATCAGTGAACTCCCGGCGACCAGCGGGACTACGGTGAACAAAGGGCATGAGGCCTTCACGGTCGTAGTAACGCAGGGTGTAGCTAGTTAAACCAGTTTTTTCGGCCACTTGGCCAATTGAATAGGGCATGGAAAACCTCCTGTAGTTAAATCGTATTTTCATCTTAAACCTAGAGCGAACTCTAAGCAAGTAACCGGTCCATTCGCATAAAACTAGGGTGCGCATGTTGGCGGTTACATGCTAAACTAGTATCAGACTGGATTGAGCGGGTCAATTAGAGAGTGGAGGTAAGCAAGTGGCCTACATAGAAGTAAAACACGAATATAAACGTTACCAAATGGGTGAAACTGAAATTATTGCGAATCACGATGTGTCGTTTGAAGCAGAACAGGGACAGCTAACGGTGATCTTAGGGCCAAGTGGGGCCGGTAAATCGACCGTGCTCAACATTTTGGGCGGGATGGACTCACCAAGTTCCGGTGAAGTGGTGATCGATGGGGTCGATATTGCACAGTTTAATGACCGCCAAATGACGACGTATCGGCGCGAAGACGTTGGGTTTGTTTTTCAGTTCTATAACTTGATCCCTAACTTGACGACCAAGGAAAACGTGGAGTTGGCGTCGTCAATCGTGGCGGATGCGCTGGATGCGACTGAGGTGTTGAATCAGGTCGGGCTACAAGATCGGTTAGATAACTTTCCGTCTCAACTATCTGGTGGAGAACAACAGCGGGTGGCGATTGCCAGGGCTTTGGCGAAGAATCCGAAGTTGCTCCTATGTGATGAACCAACCGGTGCGCTGGACTACCAAACCGGGAAACAGGTTCTTAAGTTACTTGAAACGGCCAGCCGGCAGGAAAACAAAACCGTGCTGATCATCACCCACAACGCGGCGTTAGCCCAAATGGCAGACCGTGTCATCTATATTAACGATGCTAAGGTCCGTGAGGTCAAGGACAACCCGAACCCAACGCCTATCGAAGACATTGAGTGGTAGGGGGCGTCGATGATGAAACCATTAACGAAGAATATGTGGCGAGAAACGTCCCGGTCAAAGGGGCGGTTGATTGCAATTATTTTGATTATTATGCTGGGCGTTTTGATTTTTGTTGGGGTTAAAGCAGCGGGTCCGGCGTTAAACGAGTCAGCGACTAAGACCGTGAACGACGCCCATTTGAGTGACGTTCAGGTGCTTTCGACGACCGGCTTTACGTCAAAAGATGTCACCACTGCTGAAAAAGTCGCGGGGGCCAAGGCCGAAGCGGTTAAGTTTAAATACGTTGTGGGCGGCAAAGAAGCGTCTGCCGTGGCCCTTTATGGCTATCAGGCACGCCAACAACAGAATCAATTAACGTTGCGTAGCGGGCATTTGCCACGAACAGCGAATCAGATCGTGCTTGATCAGCGGGCTAAGACGGACTACGGCTATCGGTTAGGCGACACCTATACGTTCGCAAAGTCCGCCAAGTTAGGCCAGCGCAGTTATCGCATCGTTGGGTTTGCGGACTCACCAATGTACATTGATAATGAGAGTCGGGGCTCGGCCAATGTTGGTGACGGGACGGTGCGGTACTTTGCCTACGTACCAGCGCAACAGTTAAAGCTGAAGGTCGCAACGTTACTTAACGTGCGGTTTAAGAGCCTTCAAACAGCAGATACCTTTACCGACCAGTATCGAAATCGAATTGACAAAAAAGTAACGGCGTTAAAACGGGTGTTCAAATCCCGGGCGAAGGCGCGAACTGTTGCGTTACAAGGGTCGGCGTTAACGCAACTTGAACGCCAACAACGGCAATTAACCCAAGCCAACCAGCAGCTAAAGCAAGCTGAGAAGCAGGGTGACTCAGCGGTGTTGGCTGCCCAACAAGCAACGTTAACGACGCAGCAAGCGAAGCTAACGGCAGCCAAGAAACAACTCTTGGCCGCTACGCAGACAACTTACACCTGGCAGGATCGTGATGACCTGCCGGGGTTTGAAGCCTATGGCGAAAGTTCGGAACGAATCGCTGCCATTGCGAACGTCTTTCCCGTGTTCTTCTTCTTGATTGCGGCCCTGATCACCTTTACGACGATCACCCGGATGGTGGAAGAAGCCCGGGGCCAGATTGGGACGTTTAAGGCGTTGGGGTATGGTAAGTGGTTGATTGCTCGAAATTATTTAGGCTATGCCTTGCTGGCTGGGGTTTCCGGCACGGTTTTGGGGGCGTTGATCGGGAATTTAACGTTACCACGGTTGGTTCTGGCGTTGTATCAAGCTTACATTCCGTTGAAGTGGGTCGTTGGCCTGCAGTGGGGTGTGATCGGGTTAGCGTTGATTTTCGCGCTATTAGCAACCGTTGGCGCTGCCGGAATCGTGGTTCGGCGAGAGTTAGCTGAAGGACCGGCGGCATTGATGCGACCGAAAGCGCCCAAGTCGGCGAAGCGCATCTTGCTGGAACGGATCACACCACTCTGGCAACGGATGAGTTTTAACCGAAAAGTGAGTTACCGCAACCTCTTCCGGTTTAAGTCGCGGATGCTGATGACGATCATCGGTATCGCTGGTGGGACCGCGCTGATTTTGACGGGCTTTGGGATTCAAAATTCAATCAGTGCGAGCGGTACCAAGCAGTATCATGATGTGTTGCACTATCAAGCAACGGTCCGATTGAAGCAGGCCGGCCATCAGGATAAGGCTGACATGATTTTAAATCATAACGATCAGTATCACAGTCACATCACCGTGGTCGGAGACGTGGGCGATGTTCGCGCGCACGGCCAGAAGGTGGCGGATGTGAACCTCTACGTACCGGAGAATCGCCAACAGCTTTGGCGGTACGTGTCGTTGCTAAATGCTAAGACGGGCAAACTGTTTAAGCTTGCTAAAAATGGCGTTGTCCTGACTGAAAAAATGGCGACGTTGTTGCACGCCAAGGTGGGCGATCGGGTCCAAGTGACGACAACGGATGGTCATAAAGGTCATGCCAAGGTTGCCGCAATCACGGCGAACTACATGGGCCATTTCATGTACCTAAGTGCGGCCAGTTATCAGCAAATGTTGGGAGAAAAGCCAGCGTACAATACGCTGCTAGTCCAGTTACGTTCTCAAACCAGCAAACAGCGTAATCGATTGGCGCATCAGTTGCTGAACAATGGTGATGCGCTGGGCGCAAGCTACACTGCGGATCAACAAAAAATGGTTGCCACAATGTCGCAATCGTTAAACCCAATTATCCTGATTTTTATCCTGTTATCGGGCATCCTGTCCTTCGTGGTGCTTTACAACCTGACCAATATCAACGTGTCGGAACGAATTCGCGAGTTATCGACGATTAAGGTGCTTGGTTTTTACGATGGCGAAGTCACGATGTACATCGTTCGGGAAAACATCGTGTTGACGTTGATGGGCATCGTGGTTGGCTACGGCGTGGGGAATTTACTGACGGCGTACATTATGCGACAAGCCGCAACGGCGCAGGTGATTTTCCCGTTGACACTACACTTGACCGGCTACGTGGTCGCCACTGTGCTCATGATTATCTTCACGGTGATCGTGATGCTGGTGACTCATCGGCGGTTGAAGCGGGTGGATATGATTGAAGCGTTGAAGAGTAATGAATAGAATCTGGAAGTCCTTGCTGTGGTGACATAGCCGGGGCTTTTTTGCTGTCGATTGTGTCCAGCTTAAGTGTTGGGTGCGCTTGGGGTGTTGGCTGTTTGTCGTCGCTTTGCTCGCCAAAGCCGCATGAAAACCGGCGCTCTCAGGTTACAAAATTCGGCGTCACTTTGGCTGTTATTTCCAGGGTTCCTGAAGTTGTAGGAACTTGTCAACCACGCGCTTTCTGGCCACCACGCCGAATGGTGCTGCGCGAGACTGAGAGCTGCATGCAAGGCAACATCGGTAAACCCGCCAGGACCGGGCGCCTTCACCGATGTTACCTTGCACACTGCTCTCAACCCGTCTCGCTCCACACGTTATAACCACAAGCAGAAAGATGGACAACACCGGGAATTGCCGCCATACTTGTGAAAAGAAATAAATCTAACGAAACTGTCAAATACTTGTTGTTAAAAGTTAATTTACATAGTAAAATTATTTTATTATTAATTGAATATAACAAAAGTGTATAGTAGTGGCTTGATCTAGCAAGCCGCTCGTTAAGCGATGCGATGCTCGCGTCTCGGGACAAATCATGCCACCGAAGCGTGTTAGGGGAGCACGTGGAAGGGTGAAATCAAAAGCATGAGTAAAAGGATTGACCTCACGAACCAGCGTTTTGGGCGACTGGTCGTGTTGAAATATAGTGGTAATAACGTGGCGAACTCGAATGCTATGTGGTTGTGTCAGTGTGATTGCGGCAACCAAGTTGTGGTCGATGGGGTCCGCCTACGTTCTGGCATCACCAAGAGTTGTGGGTGTTTACGACGGGATTTATCCCGGAAACGGGTATTTAAGAACCCAGATTTTGTTAAATACATGGGCCGCTCTGAGCAATTGCGGACGGATGACGGGGTTTCACTAAGCTCGATTTACGAATCACCACGAAATAAAACGGGGGTCATCGGGGTATCGTATGACCAGGAAACCGGTAAGTGGTTTGCGCGCTTGATGTATCAGCACCACTACGTTCTTTTGAAGAGTTTCGATACGATTGAAGAGGCCATTAACGCGCGGCGTAAAGCTGAAGAACGTTACCTGGGCTTGCACCGGGACCATGATTCAGATGACAACGCGGACTCATAGTCGTACAGCAGTGGGAATCTGAAGTAAAAATGAGTTAACTACTGCGAAAAATAAGCTGCAGTTAAATTATCCTTGACTTAGAGGCGACTCTAACTTCTATACTGATGTTAAAATAGGTTGACGGCTTGTACACGGAGTTGGTCAACTAATTGAATACGGATTAGGAAAGGGTGTTTATTCAGATGGAGTATCGCACACTTGGTAAAACGGGATTTAATATTAGTGAGGTTTCTTTAGGCACTTGGCAACTTGGTGGTAAGTGGGGCGCGCCATTCGATATTGAAGATGCTGATCGGACTTTGGCGGAAGCTTATGATCGTGGCGTTAACTTCTTTGATACCGCAGATGGTTATCAGGGCGGTGAAAGCGAAAAGGCAGTTGGCGCATTTATTGCGAGCCATCCCGATGTGCATTTCACGACCAAGATTGGCCGGAAGGAAGAACCGTTAAGCGTGACCCACTTTGATCCAGAACATTTGACGCGTTACGTGGATGAATCGTTGGCAAACATGGGGCTTGAAGCGCTTGATCTTGTGCTGTTACACTGCCCACCAATGTCGATTTACTACCACCCAGAAACCTTCTTCACGCTGGATAAGTTGAAGAAAGCCGGTAAGATCAAGAACTACGGCGTCAGTGTCGAGCGGGTTGAAGAGGCCATCAAGGCGATGGATTACGACATTAGCGCCGTTGAAATTATCTTTAACATGTTCCGGTTACGGCCAGCAAACCTGTTCTTTGATTTAGCTAAGAAGAACAACGTAGGCATTTTGGCCCGGGTCCCGCTTGCGAGTGGCCTGTTGACGGGTAAATACACCGCAACGACCCAATTTGGCAAGGAAGATCACCGGACAACCAACCGAAATGGTGAACTGTTTGATAAGGGTGAAACCTTCTCAGGAGTGGATTACCAAACGGGGGTTAAGGCAGCTCAAGAACTGAAAAAGCGCTTGGGGACGGATAACTTGGCGGCGACGGCCTTACGTTACATCTTAATGTACGATGCCGTTTCAGCAGTGATTCCAGGTGCCAGCTCACCAGATCAAATTGAACGCAACACGGTAGCCTCAGAGTTACCACCATTGTCGGAAACGGATATGCAGATCGTGCGGGATGTTTATGATCAGTATATTAAAGATCCAGTGGAATATTTGTGGTAAAGTACAGAGCGCGGAACAAAGCGGTTAGAGACTGGAGCCTAAGCGACTTTCGCCAGAAATCCCGGGTTTGGGGATTTGAGGTGCAAGTCCCTGCTTTGAGGAGCGTGTTTCGGCTAAGCACCAAATCATGAAACAGGACAGTTAGAAAGTAAACTATAAGGGCGTCTCAAGCAAACCTACCAGTTTTGGGTAGTTTTAGTCGGGGCGCCCTTATACGCAATCTTGAGGAATACGTTTCAACTCAAGAACCATAATGCCAAAAACCTAAAATAAGGTGGTCACATTAGCCCAAAATTGATATTTTTTAGTTCACAACACTAACGAATCCCAGCAAAATTATGAATTCATCAATAAAAGTAACAATTATTATAATATAACGTGTTATTGGTGCTATAATGAACCATAAACGAGACACAGATTGAATAGCGGGGTTGATGACATGGAGTTCACAAAGCGGCAAAAAACAATTATTGAGATGTTAAAACAGACCAGTCCACTGACTGGTGAAGAAATTGCGACGCAGCTTAATCTTAGTGTACCAACGATCCGCGGGGATTTGCGATTATTAACAGCGGTGGAAATTTTAGCTGCGCGGCCGAAGGTGGGCTACGTCTACAAGGGTGATCAGCGGGTTAGCTTAGACTACCATAACCTGTACGAAACGCCGATTTCGGAGATCTTACAGCCGGCTGCGGTGATCAAGGATGATACCAGTTTACAAGAAGCCGTCAGCAAACTGTTTTTAAAGGATGTTGGGTCGTTGTACGTGGTAGACGATGAGCATCAACTGGTCGGACTGATTTCACGTAAGGATCTGCTGCGGGCCAGTTTTAATAATAGTAATGCGGAATCAATGTTGGCCAGTGTCGTGATGACGCGAATGCCAAACATTGTGACGGTAACGGTGGATGCCACCGTTTTGGCGGTTGGTCAGCTATTATTGAAGCATAAGGTTGATTCACTACCAGTAGTTGAAAAGGGTGACCGGTACCAAGTGATTGGTAAAATTACGAAAAACCGCATCTTCCAGCACTTTATTGAAAAAGTTGAATAAGCAAGAACAAGTTAATGTGTCAGTCCGAAAATTCGGGCTGGCACTTTTTTTAACCGGTTGGTTGTCGAAAACAACTGATTAATTTTCGGTAAACGTTGCAGTATGATGTCTTAAAGTAAGATGTTTCAAAGACGACAAATTTTAGTAAAACGGGCTTGAATATTTTCAAAATGCGGTATGGCGGGGTTAATGATTGATTAATCAAGAAAACGCTTGCATTTCGAAATAAAGTAATATAGATTATAAACGTACCGATTGTGACGTTTTATTTAACAAAACATCCAATTTGGTAGTGTACAGTTAGGCGCTCAAAGCCAAACTAAAATTATCGCGGTATGCCTACCGCAAAAAAGGGGTTTCTCATGGAGAATAAAGGTCAAGTCATGACATCGAGACTCTCATACGCATTTGGGGCCTTCGGTCATGATATGTTTTACGCAACGTTATCAACATACTTTATCATGTTTGTGACATCGCACTTATTTGATAACGGTGCCAGTGGTGCCAAAATGATCAGTTATATTACGATGATCATTATGTTTTTACGGTTCTTCGAATTAGTCATCGATCCGTTTATTGGGAACACGATCGATAACACGTCAACGCGTTGGGGCAACTTCAAGCCCTGGATCGTTGGTGGTGGGCTGATCAGCTCGGTAACAATTGCAATTCTATTTACGAATATGGGTGGGTTAAATACGTCTAACCCGCTACTCTACTTAATCATCTTCGCGGTGCTCTACATCACGATGGATATCTTCTACTCGTTCAAGGACGTCGGGTTCTGGTCAATGATTCCGGCACTGTCCTTTGACTCACGAGAACGGGAAAAGACGGCGACCTTTGCGCGGGTTGGCTCGAACATTGGGGCCAACATCGTTGGGGTCATGGTGATGCCCATCGTTTTGATGTTTTCGCAAGTATCTAATCATGGGCAAGGGGATAACCGGGGCTGGTTTGCCTTTGCGATGGTTGTTGCGACGGTTTCCTTTGTTTCGGCACTGATCGTTGGTTTGGGCACCAAGGAAAAGAATTCGGAACTTCGGAAAAACAAGGAAAAGACGTCCTTTAGCGGCGTCATCAAAGTGTTAACACGAAATGACCAACTGATGTGGTTGTCGTTGACTTACGCGTTGTACACGTCTGGGATGCAAATCACCAACGCCTTGGAACTGTACTACTTCACGTACATTTTAGGCAATGCTGCTCAGTTCAGTCTGTTGGCTTCGATCAACGCGGTAATTGGGGTGTTTGCGGTGCTAGCCTTCCCACCAATGGCGCAAAAATTCAGTCGTCGAAACGTGTTCTTCATTTCAATTGGGATCATGTTGATTGCGTTGATTCTATTCTTATTTGCCGGTAACTCCTTACCAATGGTCTTGGCAGCTGCCGTGCTCTTCTACATTCCACAACCTCTGATTTTCTTGGTTGTGTTGATGATCATTACCGACTCCGTTGAATACGGTCAATTGAAGTTTGGGCATCGTGATGAATCACTGACGCTCTCTGTTCGCCCATTGTTGGATAAAATGGGTGGTGCCATCTCTAACGGGGTAGTTGGGTTAACCGCTGTTTGGGCTGGTATGACGGCTGGTGCTTCGGCATCAACGATCAGTAACCACGGTCACTTGGTCTTCAAACTGATGATGTTTGGGGTACCCGTTGCGTTGATTTTACTTGGCACGTTGATCTTCTTTAAGAAGGTCACGTTGGATGAAAAGGAACATGCGCGGATCGTGGATGAACTTGAACGCACTTGGGGCAAGACCTTGGCTGAAGATGACGCGACTGCTGAGGTGGCAAGTGAACAAGTAGTTACCGTCATGAGTCCAATTGATGGGCAGCTAGTGCCACTCGCAAGCGTGAATGACGAAAACTTTGCCTCAGGTAAAATGGGCGCCGGTTTTGCAATCAAACCAAGTGATGGCCGAATTTACGCGCCGTTTGATGGTAAGGTGAAAGCAACCTTCCCAACCCGCCATGCCGTTGGTTTAGTGGCTGATAATGGGTTAAGTGTCTTGATTCATATCGGGATCGATACCGTTAATATGCGGGGAACGGGCTTTGTTTCCTATGTCGAACAGGATCAAGTTGTGAAGCAGGGCGACTTACTGATTGAATTTTGGCAACCAGCCCTTGAAAAAGCGGGGTATGATGATACTGTAATGGTAGTGGTCACTGATACGGGTGTTCAACCGGTATCATTAAATGAAAGCGGTGCCGTAACGCATGGTGATCCGATTTTGAAGATTGAGTCATAAAAACTTTAGCACACGGACGTTATGCCTTAGAGGAGGTCATTTTTTGGCAATTCACATTGATGAAACAAATCAGGTTTTTCACCTACAAACGGACCACACGAGTTACGTGTTTCAGGTACTCGCGCATGGCGTGTTAGGTCAGTTGTATTACGGTAAACAGATTCACGTTCGACCATCGTATGCGAACCTCGCGAGACGAGAACTTAAGAATTCCATGCCCGCGTACGATTTAACGGAACCGGATTTTCAACTGGATGCCATTAAACAGGAGTATGCCGCAACTGGCACCGGTGATTTTCGCCGGCCAGCCTATCAAGTCACGCAGGCGGATGGTAGTCGGTTAACCGATTTCCGGTACGACCATTACGAAGTTGTTCAAGGGAAGCAGCGGCTGACGGGGCTACCATCGACGTTTGACGATACGGATGATGGTGCTGAGACGCTGATTGTTCACCTGACGGATGATTTGACGCAGCTTGATCTAGAGCTGAACTACACGGTATTTACACACCAAGACGTGATTGTTCGGAGTGCCAACTTTAAGAATCATGGTGTGACCAGTGTGACACTAAATGCGGCGTTAAGTGCCCAGGTCGATTTACCGGATGACCGGTACGACTTAGTTCAATTTTCTGGTAGTTGGTCACGGGAACGCCACATGATCCGGACACCACTTCGGTCAGGCATTCAGCTGATCGATAGCGTTCGCGGGAGTTCAAGCCCGCAACAAAATCCCTTCATGATGCTGGCACGACCGGACACCACGGAAGATGCGGGTGGGGTCTTTGGCTTCAACCTCGTTTATTCCGGAAACTTTTTAGACCAAGTTGAAGTGGACCAGTATGCCACGAGTCGTGTGTTGGTGGGCATCAACCCGGCCGATTTTGGGTGGCACCTGCGACCAGATGCTACGTTCCAAACGCCAGAATGTGTGTTAAGTTATACCACTGACGGGTTCAACCAGTTGAGCCAGCAACTCGCCGATTTTTACGCCCAACACTTAGTGAACGCAAACTTCGCTAAGCGAGAACGGCCAATTCTAGTGAACAACTGGGAAGCCACTTACTTTGATTTTGATGATCAAAAACTACTAGGTATCGCGAAAAAGGCGAAGGACCTTGGCATTGAAATGTTTGTCTTGGATGACGGTTGGTTCGGTCACCGGGATGACGACCACACCTCGTTAGGTGACTGGGTCACGGATCCTCACAAACTGCCAAAGGGTATCGGCCACTTTGCAGATCAAGTCCACGACCTCGGCTTGCAGTTCGGCCTCTGGTTTGAACCGGAAATGCTGTCACTGGATAGTCAGATGTACCGCACACACCCAGAATGGTTGTTGCATACACCACAACGGCGGGCAACGCCCGGACGGAACCAATTCGTGCTGGACTTCAGTCGGCAAATCGTGGTGGATAACCTGTTTGAGCAAATGAGCAAGGTGATCGATGAAACTCATCTGGACTACATCAAGTGGGATATGAACCGTTACATGACCGAAGTCTTTAGTACCGGCCTTCCTGTTGACCAACAGTTGGAAGTGAGCCATCGTTATATCTTGGGTGTTTATCAACTGTACGAGCGGTTGACGAGCCGGTATCCGGATGTCTTGTTTGAATCCTGTGCTTCTGGTGGCGGTCGTTTTGACCTTGGCATGATGTACTACGCACCACAGGCTTGGACCAGCGATGATACGGATGCCATTGAACGGTTGAAGATCCAGTTGGGCACATCTTACGGCTACCCACAATCGATGATGGGCGCCCATGTCTCAGCCGTACCGAATGAGCAAACCGGTCGAATGACCTCGTTAGCCACCCGGGCAAACGTAGCTTACTTCGGTGCGTTTGGGTACGAACTCGACATTACCAAAATGCCTGAGGAAGAAGCTAAAATCGTTAAAGAACAGGTGGCCTTCTACAAGCAACACCGGTCGCTTTACCAGTTTGGTAAGCTGTACCGAATTGATAGTTTATTCGAGGGTGACGGGAACGTCATGAGCTGGATGGTCGTTGATGATAAGCAAGACCACGCCATTGCTTGTCGTTACCAGTTACTAAGTCGACCGAATGCCCCTTATCTACGCCAGTACTTTAAGGGACTTGATCCCGATAAGCAGTACCGAATCAATGGCGGCGACGCAACCTATTACGGTGACGAACTCATGAATGCCGGCCTGTTTTTGACTAAGGTATTTGATGAAACCGCCTCGGTTAAGCAGTTGGCGGACTTTAGCTCGCAACGCTTTGTGATTGATGCTGTGGAATGATAACAAATGAAAAACTCGGTGCTGAGTAATCAGTACCGAGTTTTTTTGCTGTCGCTTGTATCCAGCGTAAGCATGTTTAGTTTGTGAAATGATTCTGGGTTTAGATAGTGGGAGGATGCCGCGGGAGGCTCCGGCGC